>JBHJND010000255.1:0-5096 GCA_048497655.1 Caballeronia novacaledonica | reverse complement strand
CCCGGCAGATCCTGATGCAGATCATCCTCGAGGAGGAGCAGGAAGGGCAGCCGATGTTCACGCCGCCGGTGCTGTCACAGATCATCCGCAGCTACGGCAACGCCATGCAGGGCATGATGGGCTCGTACCTGGAGAAGAACGTGCAGGCGTTCGTCGACATCCAGGGAAAGCTGCAGGAGCAGAGCAAGGCCTTCTACGACAGCAACAAGGTTGGCCCGGAGATGTGGACGCAGTTCGTCAACATGCAGGGGCCGATGCTGCAGTCGATGATGTCGAGCTACATCGAGCAGAGCAAGGACCTGTTCATGCAGATGCAGGAGAACGTGAGCAAGCAGGCGCGCTCGATGTTCACCGGCTTCCAGTTCCCGACCGAGAAGAAGTGAGGCCCGGCGGCGACGGCGCCGCCCGCCGTCCGTCCGGCCGCGCGTAGCCGGGTTCGAGGACGCAGGCCCTGCGCGAAGTCGCGCGCCTGCCGGGGCTGGATCACATTTCATGAAGTCACCCACCGTCGGCTTCGTCTCGCTCGGCTGCCCGAAGGCGCTGGTCGATTCGGAGCGGATCATCACGCAGCTGCGCGCCGAGGGCTACGCAATGAGCGGCAGCTACGAGGGCGCCGACCTGGTGGTGGTAAACACGTGTGGCTTCATCGACGCCGCGGTGCAGGAGTCACTCGATGCGATCGGCGAGGCGCGGGCCGAAAACGGCCGGGTGATCGTCACCGGCTGCCTCGGCGCACGCACCGACCATGGGGAGAGCCTGGTCGCCAGGGTCCATCCGAAGGTGCTTGCGGTGACCGGGCCGCACGCCGCCGACGAGGTGCTGGCGCACGTGCACGCGCACCTGCCGAAGCCGCACGATCCCTTGATGGACCTGGTGCCGCCGGCGGGCATCAAGCTGACGCCGAAGCACTACGCCTACCTGAAGATCGCCGAGGGCTGCAACCATCGCTGCACGTTCTGCATCATCCCGTCGATGCGCGGCGACCTCGTCTCGCGGCCGATCGGCCAGGTGATGCGCGAGGCCGAGAACCTGGTCAGGCAGGGCGTGCGCGAGATCCTGGTGATCTCGCAGGACACCAGCGCCTACGGCGTCGACGTCCGCTACAAGCTCGACTTCGTCGGCGGGAGGGCGGTGAAGACGCGGATGACCGAGCTGGTCAGGGAACTGGCGAGACTCGGCGCATGGGTGCGGCTGCACTACGTCTATCCGTATCCGCACGTCGACGAGGTGATCCCGCTGATGGCCGAGGGCAAGGTGCTGCCTTACCTCGACGTGCCATTGCAGCACTCGCACCCGCGCGTGCTCAAGGCGATGAAGCGGCCGGCGTCCGGCGAGAGGAACCTCGAGCGGATCCGCGCCTGGCGGGCGGTCTGCCCGGAATTGACGATCCGCTCGACCTTCATCACCGGCTTCCCCGGCGAGACCGAGGCCGAGTTCGAGCACCTGCTGGAGTTCCTGCGCGAGGCGCAGCTCGACCGGGTCGGCTGCTTCGCCTATTCGCCGGTCGAAGGCGCGGCGGCCAACGACCTGCCGGGTCAGCTGCCCGACGAGGTGCGCGAGGAGCGGCGCGCCCGTCTCATGCAGGTGCAGGAGCAGATCTCGGCGCAGCGGCTGGCGCGCAAGGTCGGCAGCCTGCAGCGCGTGCTGATCGACGAGGCCGGGCCGGGGCGCGCGGTCGGACGCACTTCGGCCGATGCGCCCGAGATCGACGGCGTGGTGCACGCGCGCGTCGGTCGCCGGCGAGTCGCGGTCGGGGACTTCGTCGACGTGAAGATCACCGCCGCGGCCGAGCACGACCTGCAGGGGACGCTGGCATGACGGCGAAGTACATCCTGTACACGGCGAAGCGCTCGGGCGCGGCCAGCGTCGAAGTGATGCTGCGCGCGCTCGGCCTCGAGTTCGAGCTGAAGGACGCCGCGCCGTGGGGCGAGCCGCCGGGGCCGTTCTTCGAGGAGCTGAAGACGGTCAACCGTTCGTCTGCGACGTCTACCTCGCCAACCTGTCGCGATGGTGGAAAATGCGCGAGTACCTGAAGGACTCCCCCCAACCTTTGCCGCCATGATGCAGCGGGTCGACCGGCTGCCGGTGGTGGCGCCCGTATGGAAGCGTCACTGGCCATGAAGATCTTCTCCCGCTTGCTTGCCGCCTTCGCCGCCACCGGCCTGCTGACGGTGGCCGCGCCCGCCTCAGCGCAGGTTGCGGTCAGCATCTACGGCGGCTACCTCGCCAGCTCCGGTCTTGAAAATGCGACCACACAGACCGACGCCGACGTGAAGAGCTCCGGCGCCTTCATGCTGGTGCTCGGCACCGACTTCGACGCCGGGCGCGAGCTGCAGCTGCAGTTCGCCCAGCAGTCGACCACGCTGTCGCCCGGAGGCGGCGCGGCTCCGTTCGACCTGACGGTTCGCTACCTGCACGTCGGCGGCACGGCCTTCGTCGGCTCGCCGATCGCCCGCGGGCCGTACGCCGTCGGCGGCATAGGCGCCACGTTCTTCAGCCCGGGCGGTTCGGGTTACGGCTCGGAGGCGAAGCCGTCGCTGAACCTCGGCTTCGGTTACTACTGGCCGCTCACCGACCAGGTGGCCCTGCGGGCGGAGGCGCGCGGCTTCTTCACCCTGATCGACAGCTCCGGCGGTTTCATGTGCTCCGGCGGCTGCGTGGCGGTGATCAAGGGCGATCTGTTCAGCCAGTACGGAGCGATGCTCGGCGTGACCGCGCGCTTCTAGCGGCGCCCGGGCTGCAGCAGGCCCGCGTCGGACAGGCGGGAGTTCGGCGTGCAAGAATGCGCGCCCGAGCCGCCCCAAACATCCAGGAGACCGCCATGCGTGAAGTCGTCGTCGCCAGTGCCGTTCGCACCGCCATCGGGACCTTCGGCGGCAGCCTGAAGGACATCCCGCCGACGCAGCTCGGCGCGATGGTGGTCAGGGAAGCGCTGGCCCGCGCCAGGGTCGACGGTGCCGAGGTCGGCCACGTCGTGTTCGGCAACGTGGTGCACACCGAGCCGCGCGACATGTACCTGTCGCGGGTGGCGGCGCTGGATGGAGGCGTCGGCGAGCAGACACCCTGCCTGACGCTGAATCGGCTGTGCGGCAGCGGCCTGCAGGCGATCGTCTCGGCGGCGCAGACGATCATGCTCGGCGACGCCGACATCGCCATCGGCGCCGGCGCGGAGAACATGTCGCGCGCGCCGTACGCGCTTCCTTCGGCGCGCTGGGGACAACGGATGGGCGACGGCAAGGTCATCGACATGATGGTTGCCGCGCTGCACGACCCGTTCCAGAACATCCACATGGGGGTGACCGCCGAGAACGTTGCCGCCAAGTGGGGCATCACCCGCCAGATGCAGGACGAGCTGGCGGTCGAGAGTCACCGCCGCGCTGCCGCGGCGACCAAGGCCGGCCACTTCAGGAGCCAGATCCTGCCGGTGACCATCAAGGGCCGGAAGGGCGACACGGTGTTCGACACCGACGAGCACTTCCGCGACGGCGTGACGATGGAAGACATGGCCAAGCTCAAGCCGGTGTTCCTGAAGGAAAACGGCACCGTGACCGCCGGCAACGCCTCGGGAATCAACGACGGCGCAAGCGCGCTGGTACTGATGGCACGCGAGGTGGCGGAGAAGCGCGGCATCAAGCCGCTGGCGCGCCTGGTCGGCTATGGCCACGCCGGCGTCGATCCGAAGTACATGGGCATCGGGCCGGTGCCGGCCACCGCCAGCGCCATGAAAAAGACCGGCCTCACGGTGGCGCAGATGGACGTCATCGAGGCCAACGAGGCCTTCGCCGCGCAGGCCTGCGCGGTGGCGAAGGACCTGGGCGCCGACGTGAAGAAGGTCAATCCGAACGGCAGCGGCATCTCGCTTGGCCATCCGATCGGCGCCACCGGCGCAATCATTACCACCAAGGCGCTATACGAGCTGCAGCGCAGCGGCGGCCGCTACGCGCTGGTGACGATGTGCATCGGCGGCGGGCAGGGCATCGCCGCCGTGTTCGAGCGCATGTAGCCACCACCCCCGGCGGTCGGACGGGGAGAAGGACCGGCAGTCGGGGCCGGCACAGCGCGAGCGTGCCGGCCCTTTCTCATCGCCGTCGGCGCGCGCTCCCGGCGGCAACTCAATCGAAGGAGGGTCGGGAATGAAGGGACTTGTCGCCGTGGCAATCACCGCCGTGGCTGCCGGCTATGGGCTGCACGCCCTGGCGCAGGGCCGTTTCGACGTGCGGCCGGCGCTGGCGCCGATCGGCACCTCGTCGTCGAACGGTCTGTCGTTCGCCTGGTTCTACGACCCGACCGACCGTGCGGTCTACGTCTGCCGCAGCGGCGGCGACACGCTCGAGTGCAAGGCCAAGGCGCAGTTGCCTTAGGCGTCGTTGCCGCTGCCCGGCAGCGGCGGCGTCAGTCGAACCAGGCGAGCACGCCGTCGAGCGGGCTGAAGTTCAGCGACTGCGCCGCCTGCTGCGCGACGACCGGCTTGGCGCGGTAGGCGACCGACAGCCCGGCGAGCCTCAGCATCTTCAGGTCATTGGCGCCGTCACCGATGACGATGCTGCGGTCGGTCGGGCAGCCGATCTGCGCGCAGGCGTCGCGCACCGCCTGCGCTTTGCCCTCGGCGTCGATGATCTCGCCGCCGCCGGGGCCGGTGACGCGTCCGGTGAGCCGGCCGTCGGCCACCTCCAGCTCGTTGGATCGCGTGAAGTCGAAGCCGAGCCGCTGCTTCATCCTGTCGGTGAAGAAAGTGAAGCCGCCGGTGACCAGCAGCGTCTTCAGGCCGGCCGCCTTGCAGGCGCGGAGCAGCTCCTCCGCGCCGGCGTTCAGGCGCAGCCTTTCCTCGTAGACCCGGCCGAGCAGCGCCTCGTCCGCGCCGCCCAGCATGGCGACTCGCCGGCGCAGGCTTTCCCTGTAGTCGGCGATCTCGCCGCGCATTGCCGCCTCGGTGATCGCCGCCACTTCCTCTCCCCTGCCGGCGTAGGCGGCGATCTCGTCGAGGCTCTCGATGTTGATCAGCGTCGAGTCCATGTCCAGCGCCAGCAGGCGGAAGTCGGCGAGCTTCATGGCCGGGTCGACGAACGCCGCATCGCACTTCCAGTAGGCCGACAGCG
>JBHJND010000254.1:0-7985 GCA_048497655.1 Caballeronia novacaledonica | reverse complement strand
ATGGACGACCGCAGCCTGTTCCGCTACCGGCCCGGCTACGCCGTCGCGCCGCTGGAAACGGCCCTCGACTGGAGCGCCTGGGACGTGCACAACGACCCCGCCACCGAGGCGCTGACCGAGCCGGGCACCGGCGGCGACCCGGCGCGCGGCTTCGGCAAGGCGGTCGAGATGTGCAACAACAACGGCCACTGCCGCAAGTTCGACGCCGGCACGATGTGCCCGAGCTTCCGCGTCACGCGCGACGAGGCGCACGGCACCCGCGGCCGCGCCAACACGCTGCGGCTGGCGCTGTCAGGCCAGTTGGGCGCCGAGGCACTGGCCTCCGATGCCGTGCGCGAGGCGATGGAGCTGTGCGTCAGCTGCAAGGGCTGCCGGCGCGAGTGCCCGACCGGCGTCGACATGGCGAAGATGAAGATCGAGTTCCTTCATCACCACCGACAGCGCCACGGCCACACGCTGCGCGACCGCCTGATCGGCCACTTGCCGCGTTACGCCGGGTGGGCGTCACGCCTGCCGCGGCTGGCCAACCTGCGCAACGACGCGCCGTGGCTGGCGCGGCTGGCGGAGCGGATGACCGGGCTCGCCGCGCAACGCAAGCTGCCTCGCTTCCGAAGCGACCGCTTCACCTCGACGGTGCCGGTGCTGCGCGCCGGCGCCCCGGTCGAGCCGGGCGAGAAGTGCGTGGTGCTGTTCGCCGACACCTTCGACAACTCGTTCGAGCCGGAGAACCTGGCCGCGGCGCGCCGCGTGCTGCAGGCCGCCGGCTACCGCGTGACGGTGGTGGTCGGCGGCGACGGCCGGCCGCTGTGCTGCGGCCGCACCTATCTCGGCACCGGGATGCTCGGGCAGGCGCGCGCCGAAGCGCAGCGCACCCTCGAGGCGCTGCTGCCGCACGTGCGCGCGGGTGCCGCCGTGGTCGGGCTGGAGCCGTCGTGCCTGCTGAGCCTGCGCGACGAGTTCCTGGTCCTGAAGCTCGGCGAAGGCGCGAAGGAACTGGCGCCGGCGAGCTTCCTGTTCGAGGAGTTCGTCGCCCGCGAGGCACAGGCCGGCCGCTTCATGGTGGATTTCAGGCCGCTGCCGCGCACGGCCCTGCTGCACGGCCACTGCCACCAGAAGGCCTTCGGCGCCATGCCGTCGGTCCAGGCCGCGCTGGCCCTGGTGCCGGAACTGAAGGTGCAGACGATCGAGTCGAGCTGCTGCGGCATGGCCGGCAGCTTCGGCTACGAGGCGGCGCACCGGCAGGTGTCGATGGCGATGGCCGAGGCCTCGCTGCTGCCCGCCGTACGCGCCGCGCCGGCCGAGGCGCTGATCGTCGCCGACGGCACCAGTTGCCGCCACCAGATCCACGACGGCGCGCAGCGCCAGGCGCTGCATGTGGCGCGTGTGCTGGAGATGGCGCTGCCGCAGGGCGCGCCGTCGCGCTGAGGCTCAGCGCGCCAGCGGCACCGCCTTGGCGCCCTCGTAGGCGACCACGGCCTGGATCTTGTTCTCGATCTGCACGTAGCGCGCCGCCTTGTGCGCCGGCAGCACCTTGAGCAGTCGCCGGAAGTGCCTGTCCCTGAGCCGCGCGATTTCCTTCTCCGCCGCCAGCATCTGTTCGATGATGCGCTTGGCATTGGCATCGGTCAGGGTGTGGCCGGCGGCGATGTAGTCAAGCAGAGCGCGCGTCACCTCTTTCTGCGGCACCGCCAGTTCGCGCTGGAAGGCCTCGTACATCGGCCAGAACTTCGCCGCCTCTTCCGGCGTCAGGTCCATCGACTTGGCGACGATCGCCTTCTTGTCCGCCTGGATCTGGGCCAGCCACTCGGCCGACGTGCGCTCGGCCGGCGCCTTGTCCTGCGCCGGAGCGGACGACGCCACCAGCGCCAGCGCGCAGCCGAGCGCGCAAAGTAGAGCTCTCATCGGAAGATCCCCCGTGATGCCTGTCGTCGATGTCGCCGCGTGCCGAGCCGAGTCCGCGCACCCGCGGGAGCGGCGCGAAGCTTACGCGAGGCCGGCGCGGCGGGTTGCCGCGACCGTCGCGCTCAGCCGCCCCCGGCCTTGGCCGACTGCATCAGGCGCACTGCTTCCTCGGCCCGCGAGCGCATGTGGCCATGGCGGCCTTCGGCGGCCATCGACATCTCCGGCACGATGAACGAGTACATGATGTCGCGGATCGAGATCAGGCCCTTGACCGCCGTCCCCTCCTGCACCAGCAGGTGGCGGTAGCGGTGCGTCACCATCAGCTGCAGCGCCTGCTCGACAGTGGTCGACGGCGCGGTGTGGCGCACGTTGCGGCTCATCACGTCGGCCACCCGGGTCGTCTTCGGATCGCGCTGCTCGGCGACGATGCGCCTGAGCACGTCGCGCTCGGTGAAGATGCCCTCGACGGTGCCGCCGGCGCCGCGGATCAGCACCGCGCCGACCTCGCGGCCACTCATCACCTCGACCGCCTCGAGCACGGTGGCGGTCGGGCCGACCGCGACGACCTCCTGCAGTTCCTTGTGGCGGATCAGATCACCGACGGTGTAGGTGGCCATGCCTGTTCTCCTCGTGGTTGCCGGCCGCGAAAGGGTGGCCGCCGCCGGCTTGTCGTTTCCCGATTCGTGGTTCGCCCGGGCGCGCCGGCGAACTGCGGTGAAGCTTCGCGGCCGGCGCGCCGGCCGCATTGACCTGCGTCAGAGCGAGGATAAACGCCGCGCCGTCCTACGGGGAGTCGATGTCCCTGCCGGTGATCGCCCGCAGCGCCTCGCGGTACTTGGCCGCCGTCCTGGCGATGATCTCGGCGGGGAGCTCCGGCGGTGGCGGCGCCTTGTTCCACGGCTGCGCCTCCAGCCAGTCGCGCACGAACTGCTTGTCAAAGCTCGGCGGCGAGACGCCGACGCGGTACTCGGCCACCGGCCAGTAGCGCGACGAGTCGGCGGTCAGCACCTCGTCCATCAGCCGCAGCGTGCCCTCGCCGTCGAGGCCGAACTCGAACTTGGTGTCGGCGATGATGATGCCGCGCGTCTCGGCGTACTCGCGCGCCGCGACGTACAGCCGCAGCGCGGCGGTGCGCATCTGCTCCGCAAGTTCGGCGCCGACGGTAGCCGCCAGCTGCTCGAACGAGATGTTCTCGTCGTGCGTGCCGAGCGCCGCCTTGGTCGCCGGCGTGAAGATTGGCTGCGGCAGCTTCTCGGCCATCCGCAGGCCGGCCGGCAGCCGGATGCCGCAGACGCTGCCGGTGGCCATGTAGTCCTTCCAACCCGAGCCGATCAGGTAGCCGCGCACCACCGCCTCGGCCGGCACCGGCTTGAGCTTCATCGCCACCACCGCGCGGCCGCGCACCTGGTCGACCTCGTCGGCCGCCACCACTTCCTCCGGCTCGATGTGCGTCAGGTGATTGGGCACGATCGGGCCGAGCAGGCCGAACCAGAAGTTCGACATCGCGTTGAGCACCATTCCCTTGCCCGGGATCGGCTGCCGCATCACCACGTCGAATGCGCTCAGGCGGTCGGTGGTGACGATCAGCAGCTTGTCGTCGCCGACCGCGTAGGAGTCGCGCACCTTGCCGCGGTACACCAGCGGCAGCGAGCGGATGCTGGTTTCGAAAAGCGCGTCACTCATGGGTCCCGTCTCCTCCGCGCAAAGTCTAGTCGCCCGGGCGGGTCGGGCCCCGAAGCCCGGGTCGGCCGCGCTTCGGCGGGCGTCCAGGCGGTCTAGCCGAGGAAGCGCGCCGCCAGGATCGCCGTCCAGGCGCCGCCGGCCAGCAGCAGCGACAGCATCACCGCCGCGCTGCCGTAGTCCTTGGCGCGCTTGCCGAGCGGGTTGATCTCGAGGCTGTCGCGGTCGATCGCCGCCTCGATGGCGGTGTTGAGCAGCTCGACGATCAGCACCAGCAAGACGACGCCGATCAGGACGATCTTCTCCACCAGCGTCACCGGCAGCAGCGCGGCGGTGGGCATCATGATCGCGGCGAGGATCAGTTCCTGGCGGAAGGCGTCCTCGTGCCGCCACGCCGCGCGCAGCCCGTCGAGGGAGTAGCCCGCCGCATTGAGAACGCGTCGCAGGCCGCGCTCGCCCTTCAGGGCGCGGCTGTCGGCGGGCAAGGTCGGCTCTTCCAAGGTGTGCAGGCGCGAGTCGGTTGGCTTCGGCGATGATAGGCGGCCTGGCCGATGCACTGCACTCAGACCGCCGGCGCCGCGGCGGGCACCGCGCCGGCGAACTGTGCCGCGATCAGCGCCTCGCCCTGCTCCAGCACGAAGTGGCGCAGCGCCTCTGCCGCCGGCGACAGCGTCTTGCCGCGGATGTTGACGATGTGCCAGCGGCGCATCAGCGGCAGGCCGACCACGTCGAGCACCGCCAGCTGGCCGGTGGCGATCTCCAGGCCGGCCGTGTGCAGCGACAGGAAGGCCAGTCCCATGTTGGCGATCACCGCCTGCTTGATGGTCTCGTTGCTGGTCATCTGCATCACCTGCGGCGGCGCAAGGTGGTGCTCGCGGAAGAACTGCTCCATCGCCGCGCGCGTGCCGGACCCGGGCTCGCGGACGATGAATTCCTCGGCCCCCAACGCCGACGGCGGGACGCCATGCTGCCGCGCCAGCGGGTGCTCCGGCGAGGCGACCACCGCGTGCGGCTGGACCGCGAACGGCTCGGCGCGGGTGTCCAGCTCGCGCGGCGGCCTGCCCATCACCGCGAGGTCGACCTCGTTGTCGTGCAGCTGCCGCACCAGTTGCTCGCGGTTGCCCACCGCCAGTTGCATCTCGACGCCGCGGTGCTCGGCGCGGAACCTGGCCAGCAGCCGCGGCAGGAAGTACTTGGCCGTGCTGACCATGCCGATGGTGATGCGACCGCTCTGCGCGCCGCGCAGCCGGGCCATCGCGTCCTCCGCTTCCTTCAGCGTGGCGAGCACCCGGCGCGCATAGACGAGCAGGTACTCGCCGCTCATCGTCAGGGTCGCCGCCTTGGCTCCGCGGTCGAACAGCGGCAGCCCGACGACCGACTCCAACTCCTTGATCTGCATGGTGACTGCCGGCGGCGTCAGGTGCAGTTCCTCGGCCGCACCGGCAAAGGAGCGGTGACGGGACACCGCGCAGAAGGCACGGATCTGCTTGAGGGTGGCCGCTCGCATAAGGTTTTCTTAATCAAGCGTTAGAGATAAGTGAATTTACCTTAACCTGGGCTCTGCCTACAGTTCCGTTGTGCAGCGCAGTTCAACCTGAGGAGCGAGCCAATGAACAAACCGGCCGAAGGCGCGATGGCGACCGACGCGACCCAGATCACCGACGCCAAGAAGCGCTACAGCGCGGGCGTGCTGAAGTACCGGCAGATGGGCTACTGGGAGCCGGACTACCAGCCGAAGGAAACCGACACCATCTGCCTGTTCCGCATCACGCCACAGGAAGGCGTCGACCCGATCGAGGCCGCCGCGGCAGTGGCCGGCGAGTCGTCGACCGCCACCTGGACGGTGGTCTGGACCGACCGCCTGACCGCCTGCGAGAACTACCGCGCCAAGGCCTACCGAGTCGAGCCGGTGCCCAACCGGCCGGGCGAGTACTTCGCCTGGGTCGCCTACGACATCATCCTGTTCGAGGAGGGCTCGATCGCCAACATGACGGCGAGCCTGATCGGCAACGTGTTCAGCTTCAAGCCGCTGAAGGCGGCGCGACTGGAGGACATCCGCATCCCGGTCGCCTACGTCAAGACCTTCAAGGGCCCGCCGACCGGCCTCGTGGTCGAGCGCGAGCGGCTCGACAAGTTCGGCCGGCCGCTGCTCGGTGCCACCACCAAGCCCAAGCTCGGCCTGTCAGGCCGCAACTACGGCCGGGTGATCTATGAAGGGCTGAAGGGCGGCCTGGACTTCATGAAGGACGACGAGAACATCAACTCGCAGCCCTTCATGCACTGGCGCGACCGCTTCCTGTACGTGATGGACGCGGTGAACAAGGCGTCCGCCGCCACCGGCGAGGTCAAGGGCTCGTACCTGAACATCACCGCGGCGACGATGGAGGACATGTACGAGCGCGCCGAGCTGGCCAAGGAGCTGGGCAGCGTGGTCGTCATGATCGACCTGATCGTCGGCTGGACGGCGATCCAGAGCATGGCCAACTGGTGCCGCCGCAACGACATGATCCTGCACATGCACCGCGCCGGCCACGGCACCTACACGCGGCAGAAGAACCACGGCGTCAGCTTCCGCGTGATTGCCAAGTGGCTGCGGCTGGCCGGCGTCGACCACCTGCACACCGGCACCGCGGTCGGCAAGCTGGAAGGCGACCCGATGACGGTGCAGGGCTACTACAACGTCTGCCGCGACTCGTACACCAGGCAGGACCTGCCGCGCGGCCTGTTCTTCGACCAGGACTGGTGCGACCTGAAGAAGGTGATGCCGGTCGCCTCGGGCGGCATCCACGCGGGACAGATGCACCAGCTGATCGACCTGTTCGGCGACGACGTGATCCTGCAGTTCGGCGGCGGCACGATCGGCCATCCGGCGGGCATCCAGGCCGGCGCGGTGGCCAACCGGGTGGCGCTGGAGGCGATGATCAAGGCGCGCAACGAGGGCCGTGACATCAAGACGGAAGGCCCGCAGATCCTGCAGGACGCCGCCAGGTTCTGCACGCCGCTCGCGCAGGCGCTCGACACCTGGAAGGACGTGTCGTTCAACTACGCGTCGACCGACACCAGCGACTACGCCGTCACGCCCGCTGTGGCCTAGACCGTGTCATCCCCGCGAAAGCGGGGATCCACGACCGCCGCGACGACACATGGGTTCCCGCTTGCGCGGGAACGACACCTCAGAGACCAGGAGACCCTCACCATGATGACCAACCCCACCGGCCGGCTGACGCAGGGCCAGTTCAGCTTCCTGCCGGACCTCACCGACGACGAGATCCGCCTGCAGGTCGAGTACGGCCTGAAGAAGGGTTACGCGTGGAGCGTCGAGTACACCGACGACCCGCACCCGCGCAACACCTACTGGGAGATGTTCGGCATGCCGATGTTCGACCTCAAGGATGCCGCCGGCGTGATGATGGAAATGACCCAGTGCCGCAAGACCTTTCCCGGTCACTACATCCGCCTGATGGCCTTCGACTCGACGCGTGGCGTCGAGTCGATCGCGATGAGCTTCATCGTCAACCGGCCGAAGAGCGAGCCCGGCTTCGGCCTGGTCCGCCAGGAGATCGACGGCCGCCGGATGCGCTACACGGTGCATTCCTACGCCACCGACGCGCCCGAGGCCGAGCGCTACGCCGGTTGAGCCGGCGGCAACGGATCACGGCCGACGGACGACGGACATGACCACTCCGCTGTACTCGATCCCGGGTGCGCCGCAGACCGCCCCGCCGGCACCCGCCGCGCCGGCGGCGGGCGGCGCGGTCGACGGCGCGCGCACCGTCAACGAGGTGCTGGCCAGCAGCCAGGTCGAGGCGGTGATCGAGGAACTGGACCGCGACCTGATCGGGCTGGCGCCGGTCAAGCAGCGGATCCGCGACATCGCCGCGCTGCTGGTGATCGACAAGCTGCGCGCCAACCTCGGCCTGGCCAGGGACGGCAAGGCTGTCGCGCCGAGCCTGCACATGTGCTTCACCGGCAACCCGGGCACCGGCAAGACGACGGTGGCGCTGCGGATCGCCGAGATCCTGCACCGGCTCGGCTACGTTCGCAAAGGCCACGTGGTCAGCGTCACCCGCGACGACCTGGTCGGCCAGTACATCGGCCACACCGCGCCGAAGACCAAGGAAGTGCTCAAGAAGGCAATGGGCGGCGTGCTGTTCATCGACGAGGCCTACTACCTGTACCGGCCGGAGAACGAACGCGACTACGGGCAGGAGGCGATCGAGATCCTGCTGCAGGTGATGGAGAACCACCGCGACGACCTCGTCGTGATCCTCGCCGGCTACAAGGACCGGATGGACACCTTCTTCAAGTCCAACCCGGGCATGAGCTCGCGCATCGCGCACCACATCGACTTCCCCGACTACACGGGCGACGAACTGCTGCAGATCGCCGAGCGTATGCTGGCG
>JBHJND010000253.1:0-6888 GCA_048497655.1 Caballeronia novacaledonica | reverse complement strand
ACGTCCTGCACCACCGTCACCTTGCTCACCCAGTGGCGCGTCTCGCCGAAGCAGCTGGTCGGCAGGCCCACTTTCTCGTCGTAGTGCAGCGACACGCGCTTGCCCATCGCCTCGTTGATCTGGCGGGCGACGTCGTCGTCCCAGACGGTGAAGTGGAACTTCTCCTGCGCGGTGCCCGGCATGGTGATCATCGCCAGCTCGCCCTCCCAGGTCTTGCAGATCCAGCCTTTCTTGCTGAACTTCTGCACCCAGCCGGCGCGCTCGCCGCTGGAGTAGTACCAGGCGAGCGCGCCCCAGAAGTACAGCGCGATCAGGCCGCCGGCCAGCGGCACGCCAAGCAGGAGAAATTTGCGCATCGAGCGCCTTCAGCGCCGCTTCAGGAAGTGGATGAACAGCTTGCCTTCGGACTGCTGCGCCAGCAGTTCGTTGCCCGTCTGCTTCGCAAAGGCCTGGAAGTCGCGCACCGATCCGGGATCGGTAGCGACGATCTTCAGCACCTCGCCGCTGGCGAGTTCGGCCAGCGCCTTCTTGGCGCGCAGGATCGGCAACGGGCAGTTCAGGCCCTTGGTGTCGAGTTCCTTGTCGAAGGCGATCGCGGCGGACATTCGGCTGCAGTGAGGATCGGTGCGGTTCAGGTCACAGGCGGCAGCAAGTCTACCGGCAGGCTGCGCGTCAGCGGCGAGGCGCACAGCGGGCAGAAGTGCCGGGCGGTCACTGCTTCTTCGGTTCTTCCGGCGGCGGCTTCTCGGCATCGGCCTCAGCCGAGCCGCCGATTGCGTCGGCGGCGCTGCCGATCGCCTTGCCGGTGAGCTTCACCGCGCCGACCGTCACGTCGACAGCGGTCTCGACGACGGTCGCGCCCACCGACACGGCAGCGCCGGCCACGGTCACCACCACGCAGCCCGCGGTGGCAACGACCAGCAGCGCGGCGCCGAGGGCGCGTAGCAGCCGCCCGCCGCCGGCCACCGGGGTCACAACCTCGACTCGGCCCAGCCTCTGACGCTGGCCAGCGCCTTGGGCAACGCGGCGGCGTCGGTGCCGCCGGCCATTGCCATGTCGGCACGACCACCGCCCTTGCCGCCGACCTGCTGGGCGACGAAGTTGACCAGTTCGCCGGCCGGGAGCTTCGCGGATGCATCGGCGGTCACGCCGGCGGCCAGCTGCACCTTGCCGCCATCGACCGCAGCCAGCACGATCGCCGCCGTCTTCAGCCTGCTCTTCAGCCTGTCGAGGGTCTCGCGCAGGCTCTTCGCGTCGGCGCCCTCGAGGGTGGCGGCCAGCACCTTGATGCCCTTGATGTCGATCGCCTGGCCGGCGAGATCGTCGCCCTGGCTGGCGGCGAGCTTGCCCTTCAGGCGCGACAGCTCCTTCTCCAGCGCCCGCAGGTTCTCCAGCAGCTGGCCGATCTTGGCCGGCACCTCGGCCGCCGGCGCCTTCAGGCTGCCTGCGATCTCCGCCAGCTGCGCGTCGAGCTTCTGCACCCAGGCCACCGCCCCGGCGCCGGTCACCGCCTCGACGCGGCGCACGCCGGCGGCGATGCCGCCCTCGGCGACGATCTTGAACATGCCGATATCGCCGGTGCGCTTCACGTGGGTGCCGCCGCACAGCTCGGTCGACAGCCGCTCGCCGTGATCGCCCATCGCGATCACCCGCACCTCGTCGCCGTACTTGTCGCCGAAGAAGGCGAGCGCGCCGGCGCGGATCGCGTCGTCGTACTTCATCACCGTCGCCGCCACCGCCGCGTTGCCGCGCACGGCGTCGTTGACGATCTCCTCGACGCGGCGGATCTCATCGGCCGTCATCGGCTTGTCGTGCGCGAAGTCGAACCGCGTGCGCTCGGCGTCGACCAGCGAGCCCTTCTGCTGCACGTGGCTGCCGAGCACCCTGCGCAGCGCCGCGTGCATCAGGGGGGCCGCCGAGTGGTTGTGCATCGCCCGCGTGCGGCGGGTGACGTTCACCCGCGCCGTGACGCGCTCGCCGAACTCGAACGAGCCCGTCTTCACCACGCCGTGGTGGCCGACCACGTCGGCCTGGATCTTCTGCGTGTCGGCGACCTCGAAGGCACCGCCGGCGCCGACCAGTTCGCCGACGTCGCCGACCTGCCCGCCCGACTCGGCGTAGAACGGCGTCATGTCGAGCACGATGATCGCGTTCTGCCCGGCGCGCACCTCGTTCACGGCCGTGCCGTCGACGTACATCGCCACCACCTTCGCCTCGGCGGTCAGGTAGTCGAAGCCGACGAACTTCGTCTTCGCGCCGGCGTACTCGACGCCGGCGGCCATCCTGAACTTGCCGGCGGCACGCGCCTGCTCGCGCTGCCGCTCCATCGCCTGCTCGAAGCCGGCGTGGTCCACGGCGATGCCGCGCTCGCGGCAGATGTCGGCGGTGAGGTCCACCGGGAAGCCGTAGGTGTCGTACAGCAGGAACACCGTCTCGCCGTCGAGCAGGCGCGCGTCGCCCGCGCCGAGCCGGCCCAGCGCGCCGTCGAGGATCTTCATGCCGTGCTCGAGCGTCTCGCCGAAACGCTCCTCCTCCTGCCTGAGCACGCCCTCGATGCGGCTGCGCATCTCCTGCAGTTCGGGGTAGGCGGCGCCCATCTCCGCCACCAGGTCGCCGACGATGCGGTGGAAGAACGGCTTCGTCTGCCCCAGCTTGTAGCCGTGCCGCAGCGCGCGGCGGACGATCCGCCGCAGCACGTAGCCGCGGCCCTCGTTGCCGGGGATGACGCCGTCGGCGATCAGGAACGAGCAGGCGCGGATGTGATCGGCGATCACCTTCAGCGAGTTGTTCGCCAGGTCGCGGCAAGCCGTTTCGCGCGCCGCCGCCTGGATCAGGTTGGCGAACAGGTCGATCTCGTAGTTGGAATGCACGTGCTGCAGCACCGCGGCCAGGCGCTCCAGCCCCATGCCGGTGTCGACGCACGGCTTGGGCAGCGGCGTCAGCGTGCCCTTCTCGTCGCGGTCGAACTGCATGAAGACGAGGTTCCAGATCTCGATGTAGCGATCGCCGTCGGCATCGGGCGATCCGGGCGGGCCGCCGGCCACCTCCGGGCCGTGGTCGTAGAAGATCTCCGAGCACGGGCCGCAGGGGCCGGTGTCGGCCATCTGCCAGAAGTTGTCGGAGACGTACTGCGGCTGGCCGGGCTTGTCGCCGATTCGGATGCAGCGCTCGGCCGGCACGCCGATGTCGCGGGTCCAGATGTCGTAGGCCTCGTCGTCGTCGACGTAGACGGTGGTCCACAGCTTGTCCGCCGGCAGGCGGTAGACCTCGGTCAGCAGCTGCCAGGCGTAGCGGATCGCGTCGCGCTTGAAGTAGTCGCCGAAGCTGAAGTTGCCCAGCATCTCGAAGAACGTGTGGTGGCGCGCGGTGTAGCCGACGTTCTCCAGGTCGTTGTGCTTGCCGCCGGCGCGCAGCGACTTCTGCGCCGTGGTCGCTCGGCTGTACGGGCGCTTCTCGCGGCCGGTGAAGACGTCCTTGAACTGCACCATGCCGCTGTTGACGAACAGCAGCGTCGGGTCGTTGGCCGGCACCAGCGACGAGGCGCGCACGATCGCGTGGCCCTTGGACTCGAAGAACTTCAGGAACTGGTCGCGGATCTCGGCGCTTTTCATGGCTCGGCAAGGTGGGGCAAACGGCTGCGGCGACCGCCACCCGGCGGGTGACTCGAAGACCGTCGATGATAACAAGCGCCCCCGGCCGACCATGCCTCGCAGCACGCCGGAGCAACGCAGGCGCGACAGGGCAAACGCGCGCCGCAGCGCGATGGCCACGCTTGGGCACCGCAGCAGGGGCATTTCGCGGTATTTTCCGGCCTGCCTTACTGCATGCCGCTCGATGTCATCGCCCGCCCCTGCCCCTGCCCGTATCGAAGTGCGCCCGGGTTCGCTCGAAGCCTGGCGCATCGCCGTGCGCACCAGGACCCTGTGGATCGCCACCGTGCCGGTGTTCGTCGGCACCAGCTTCGCCTACCTGGCCAGCGGCGAGGTCGACGTGCTGTTCGCCCTGCTGGCGCTGGTCGCCTCGGTGCTGCTGCAGGCGATCGCCAATCTGCAGAACGACGTCGGCTACACGGCGCGCGGCGCCGAGACCGGCACGCGCGTCGGCCTGCCGCGCGCCACCTCCGCCGGCTTGCTGACGCCGCGCGAGGTGAGGCTGGCGATCGTGCTGTCGGTGGCGGCGGCGATCCTCGTCGGGCTACCGCTGGTGGCGCGCTGGGGCCTGCCGGTGCTGCTGATGGGGCTGGGCTCGATCGCCGCGGCGCTGGCCTACATGGGCGGGCCGCGGCCGATCGCCTACACGCCGCTCGGCGAACTGATGGTGTTCGTCTTCTTCGGCCTGATCGCCGTCGTCGGCAGCGGCTACATACAGATCGGCGCCGTGACGCCGGCGCTGGCCACCGCGGGCGCAGCCATCGGCTCGCTGGCGGCGGCGGTGCTGGTGGTCAACAACCATCGCGACATCGCGCACGATGCCAGCACCGGCCGGCGCACCTTCGGCGTGCGGTTCGGCGCGCACGCCTCGACCGGCCTGTATGCGGTGCTGATGCTGGCGCCGTTCGCGCTGGTGCCGCTGCTGGTCGGGCAGACAGGCAGCCACCTGCTCTGGCTGCCGCTGCTCGCCATGCCGAGCGCCGTCGGCCTGGTGCGGGCCATGCCCAGGACGCCACCCGGCCTGGCGTTCAACGGCCTGCTGATGCGCACGGTGATGCTGCAGCTGATCTACGGCGCGATGCTGACCATCGGCACCCTGCTCGCCGCCTGGCTCTAGTGGTGGCAGATCCGCGCGAACATCGCCACCGCCGGGTGCTCTGAGCCGGCCACGCCGGCAATGCGGGCCGCATGGGCGAGCCCGGATAAGCCGAAGACGACGATCACCACGCCCGCGAGCGGCCTGATCCAGCCCAGCGGCCGCGCCGCGCCCGCCCGCCCGGCACGTCCGATGCCGTGCACGGCGACATCCACCGCCAGCATGTTGGGCAGCGTGCCCAGGCCGAAGGCGAGCATCACCACGGCACCCTGCAGCGGACCGCCGGCCACCAGCGCCAGCGGCAGCGCCGCGTAGACCATGCCGCAGGGTATCCAGCCCCAGGCCAGTCCGGCGGCAAGCGCCTGCAGTCCCGTGCGCGGCGGATAGACGCGGCGCGCCAGCGGGGCGACCAGCCGCCAGATCCAGGCGCCGGCCGGCTCGACGCGCCTCATCCAGGCGCCGCGGCCGAACATCGAGATGCCGATCGCCAGCAGCATCAGGCTGCCGATCAGCATCAGCGCCGCCTGCACCGGGATGACGTCGGCGGCGTACAGCGCCGCGCCGAGCAGGCCGACGAGGACGCCGGCCAGCGCATAGCTGGTCAGGCGCCCGGCGTGATAGCCGGCGGCCAGGCGCGCCGCCGAAACTCCCGCCGGCCGGTTCAGCTGCAGCGCGCCGACGATGCCGCCGCACATCGCCGCGCAGTGCAGGCCGCCAACGATGGCGAGCGAGAACGCGGCGAACGCGTGGGTGAGAAGCGGCGTGAGCTGGAAATCCATGCCTGCGACCCTGCAGCGTCCGGCCCGGCGTGCCGGCGACGGCCGGCTCCGCCGCAGGCCGTCAGCGCAGGCTCAGACGATCTTCGAGTAGCGGCGCAACCGCTGATCCTGGCGCAGGTAGCGGTCGAAGACCATGGCGATACCGCGCACCAGCAGCTTGCCCTTCGGCAGCACGCTGATCCAGTCCTCGGTGATCTCGACCAGGCCGGCCTCCTCGTAGGTACGCAGGTCCTCCAGCTCGCGCTGGAAGTACTCGTCGAACCTGATCAGGTGCGCCGCCTCGATGCCTTCCTTGCTGACCTCGAAGTGGCACATCAGCGCCATGATCACGGCGCGGCGCAGCAGGTCGTCGCGGTCGAGCAGCACCCCGCGCGCGGTCGGAAGCCCGCCGGCGCGCAGGCGGTCGTAGTACTCGTCGAGCTCGCGCACGTTCTGCGAGTAGGTCGGGCCGACCTTGCTGATCGAGCTGACGCCCAGCCCGATCAGGTCGCAGTCGGGCCTCGTCGAGTAGCCCTGGAAATTGCGGTGCAGGCGGCCGAGCACCTGGGCGCGGGCCAGCTCGTCGGCGTCCTTGGCGAAGTGGTCCATGCCGATGTAGCGATAGCCGGCCTCCGACAGCCGGGTGATCGCGTCGAGCATGATGTGGGTCTTCTCCTCCGACGGCGGCAGCTCGGCGGCGACGATGCGCCGCTGCGGCTTGAAGCGCTCCGGCAGGTGCGCGTAGTGGTACAGCGCGATGCGCTCCGGCGACAGCTCCAGCACGCGGTCCAGCGTGCGGGCGAAGCCCTGCCTGGTCTGCTTCGGCAGGCCGTATATGAGGTCGAGGTTGACCGACTTGAAGCCGGCTGCGCGCGCCGCCTCGATGGTCTCGCGCGTCATCTCGAAGCTCTGCAGCCGGTTGACCGCCTTCTGCACCTCGAGGTCGAAGTCCTGCACCCCCATCGACATGCGGTTGAAGCCGACCTGCGCCAGCGTGCGCACCTTGTCCGGCGGGGTGGAGCGCGGGTCGACCTCGATGCTGCACTCGGCGTTCTCGGCGAGCGGGTAGCGCTGCGTCAGCATCGCCATCACCTGCTCCAGCTCGGCGTTGCTGAGGAAGGTCGGCGTGCCGCCGCCGAAGTGCAGCTGCTCCAGTTCGCGCGGTCCGCTCAGCAGTCCGCCCACCAGGTCGGCCTCGATGCGCAGCGCCTCGAGGTACTCGGCGGCGCGCTCGTGGTGGCGGGTGACGACCTTGTTGCAGGCGCAGTAGAAGCAGACCTTGTCGCAGAACGGCACGTGCACGTAGATCGACAGCGGCGGCGGCGATGCCTGGTCGCCGCGGCTGGCCAGCCGCGCGGCGAAAGCCGCGGCGTCGAACGCCTCG
>JBHJND010000252.1:0-1727 GCA_048497655.1 Caballeronia novacaledonica | reverse complement strand
TAGCGCTCGCCCTGGGTGACGAGTCCCGAGGTGTACTGCGCCTCGATCTCCTTCACCTCGCGCTCGGCGCTGCGGATGATCTCCGCCTTCTGCTGCGGGATCAGCATGTCGTCGATGGCGATCGACAGGCCGGCGCGCGTGGCCAGCGCGAAGCCGGACTGCAGCAGCTTGTCGGCGAAGATCACCGTCTCGCGCAGTCCGCAGCGACGGAAGGCGGTGTTGATCAGGCGCGAGATCTCCTTCTTCTTCAGCGGCCGGTTGAGCACCGAGAACGGCAGGCCGGCGGGCAGGATCTCCGACAGCAGGGCGCGGCCGACGGTGGTCTCGTAGCGCGTCAGGCGCTCGGCTTTCTCGCCGGTGGCGCGGTCGACGTCGAACTCGCGGATCCGCACGGTGATGCGGGTCTGCAGCTCGACTTCCTTGTTGTCGTAGGCGCGCCGCGCCTCGGCCACGTCGGCGAAGAAGGCGCCTTCGTTGCGGCCGTTGATCTTCTCGCGGGTGGCGAAGTAAAGCCCCAGCACCACGTCCTGGCTCGGCACGATCGACGGGTCGCCGTTGCTGGGGAACAGGATGTTGTTCGACGCCAGCATCAGCGAGCGCGCCTCGAGCTGCGCCTCGAGCGACAGCGGGACGTGCACCGCCATCTGGTCGCCGTCGAAGTCGGCGTTGAACGCCGCGCACACCAGCGGGTGCAGCTGGATCGCCTTGCCCTCGATGAGCACCGGCTCGAACGCCTGGATGCCCAGGCGGTGCAGCGTCGGCGCGCGGTTCAGCAGCACCGGGTGCTGGCGGATCACCTCCTCGAGGATGTCCCAGACGATCGCCTCCTGGGCGTCGACCATCTTCTTGGCCGCCTTGATGGTGGTGGCCATGCCCATCAGCTCGAGCTTGTTGAAGATGAACGGCTTGAACAGCTCGAGCGCCATCAGCTTCGGCAGGCCGCACTGGTGCAGCTTCAGCTGCGGGCCGACGACGATCACCGAGCGGCCCGAGTAGTCGACCCGCTTGCCAAGCAGGTTCTGGCGGAAGCGGCCGCCCTTGCCCTTGATCATGTCGGCGAGCGACTTCAGCGGCCGCTTGTTGGCGCCGGTCATCGCCTTGCCGCGCCGGCCGTTGTCGAGCAGCGAGTCGACCGCCTCCTGCAGCATGCGCTTCTCGTTGCGCACGATGATCTCGGGCGCCTTCAGCTCGAGCAGGCGCTTGAGCCGGTTGTTGCGGTTGATGACGCGCCGGTACAGGTCGTTGAGATCCGAGGTCGCGAAACGGCCGCCGTCCAGCGGCACCAGCGGGCGCAGCTCCGGCGGCAGCACCGGCAGCACCTCCATGATCATGTACTCGGGCTTGATTCCCGAGCGCTGGAAGCCTTCCAGCGTCTTCAGCCGCTTGGCGAACTTCTTGATCTTCGCCTCCGAGCCAGTTGCCGCCAGGTCCTTGCGCAGCGTGTCGATCTCGCGGTCGACGTCGATCCCCCGCAGCAGCTCGCGGATGGCCTCGGCGCCCATCAGGGCGCGGAACTCATCGCCGTACTCCTCGGTCTTGGCGATGAAGTCGTCCTCGGTCATCAGCTGGCCGCGCTTGAGCGGCGTGAAGCCGGGGTCGGTGACGCAGTAGGCCTCGAAGTACAGCACCCGCTCGATGTCGCGCAGCGTCATGTCGAGCACCATGCCCATCCGCGACGGCAGGCTCTTGAGGAACCAGATGTGCGCGGTCGGGCTGGCCAGCTCGAT
>JBHJND010000251.1:0-1611 GCA_048497655.1 Caballeronia novacaledonica | reverse complement strand
ATGCGCGGTGACCAGCGGCACCAGCACCAGCAGGTTCTTCACCCAGTGGTGCCCGCGCAGCTGGCGCAGCCAGGTGCCGAGGCCGGCGCGCCCGTCGTCGAGCACCTCGCCGATGGCCGTCACCCTGCGCGCCGCCACCCTCAGGGAATCGCTCGGGTCGACGAGGACCGCGCCGCGCGCCGAGCGCCACACCGCGACGTCGCGCCGGCCGCCGCCGGCGTAGTCGAAGCCGCGCTCGCCGAAGGCGGCCACCAGCGCCTTTCGCTTCGCCTCGCCGCTCAGGTTGGTCGCGCCGTCGCTCGCCAGCACCTGGTCGAACAGCCCGAGCCGGCCGGCCACCTCGCTGGCCAGCCGTGCATCGGCGCCGGTGGCCAGGACCAGCCGCCGGCCGCGCGCCTTCTGCGCCCGAAGGTGGCCGAGCAGGGCCTCGTGATAGGGCAGCGTCCGCACGTCGGGCAGCGACGCGGCGGCGACCCGCTGCTTCAGCCTCGCCCGGCCCTGCGCCAGCCAGGCCGGCAGGCTCAGCAGCAGCCAGGGATGCTCCTTGGCCAGCACGAACACCGATTCCAGCAGCGAGTCGGTGCGGATCAGCGTGCCGTCGAGGTCGACCACCAGCGGCGGGTCGGCGCCGAGGGGCGCCAGGCCGCCGGAGGCCGCGCCGGCCGGCGGGCTCAGAAGAACCTCTTCGCCCATCGAAGGAAGCCCTTCTTCCACGGCACGCGGTGCGTCGTTCCGCAGCGGCCCTGCAGTTCGCCCCGATGCGCCAGGTACCAGTCGTAGTTGGCGATCAGCGCCGCCCGGTTGGAGCGCTTCGGCACGTAGCCCAGCCGGCGCTCGAGCCGCTCCGTCGACACGAAGCTCTCCATCGCCGCCGTCTCGTAGATCCACTCGTAAAGCGGCGAGAAGCCCGCGGCGCGGAGCAGCCGCAGGGCGAAGACGGCCGGCGCCGCGGGCAGCGAGACGACCTTGCGGCCATGGCCGGCGCGGTCGAGCACCGCCTGGAAGTTCTCGCGCATGGTGCCGAACTGCCGCGCGCCGACGTTGAAGGTGTCGTTGGCGATCGCCGGCTCGCGCCTCAGGCACAGCTCGATCACCTCGCACAGGTCGGCCACGTCGAGCAGCTGGTAGCGGTTCTCGCCCCGGCCGAGCACCGGAAAGCTGCGGCCCTCGAAGGCCCACTCGTAGAGGATCTCGAACACGCCCAGCCGCTCGGGGCCGATGAAGCTCTTCGGCCGCAGCACCGGCACGCACAGCCCCTTCGCCCGATACTCCGCGCACAGCCGCTCGGCTTCGATCTTGGCGCCGCCGTACGGGCCGACGCCGTGCAGCCGGTCGTCCTCGAGGATCGGGTGATGGTCCGGGATGCCGTAGACGGCCGTCGACGAGATGAAGACGAAGCGTCCGACCCGGCGACGCAGCGCCGCCTGCAGCAGGACGCGCGTGCCTTCGACGCCGGTGGAGACGATCTCCCGCTCGCTTGCCAGCGGCAGGGCAGCAGCACAGTGCACGACGTCCGGCGCGTCGGCCATCGCCCGCTCGACGGCGTCGGCGTCGCGGATGTCGCCGAGGATCGCCTCGATGCGGTCCTTCTCCGGGTAGTCGAACGGCGCG
>JBHJND010000250.1:0-1786 GCA_048497655.1 Caballeronia novacaledonica | reverse complement strand
CCGGGTCCTGCGCCAGCACCCCGGCGGTGAGGTCGAGCAGCCAGGATGAGATCACGCTGCCGCGCCGCCACAGTTCGGCGATCGCCGGCAGGTCGAACTCGTAGCGGTAATGGTCGGGGTCGCGCAGCGGCGTGGTCTCGGCGTCGACCGCACGCGCCCGCGCGCCGGCGTCGGCGGCGGCGAGGATGCCCATGCCCTCGGCGTAGGCGGCCATGATCCCGTACTCGATGCCGTTGTGGATCATCTTGACGAAGTGGCCGGCGCCGCTCGGGCCGCAGTGCAGGTAGCCGAGCGCGGCCGTGCTTCGTTGCGCCAGCGCGGCGTCGCGCGGTGCGATGCCGGCCTCGCCAGGCGCCAGGCAGGCGAAGAGCGGTTCCAGCCGCCGTACCGCCGCGGCGTCGCCGCCGATCATCAGGCAGTAGCCGCGCTGCAGCCCCCACACGCCGCCGCTGGTGCCGATATCCAGGTAGTGAATGCCGCGAGCGGCGAGCGCCTTGGACCGTCGCAGGTCGTCGACGTAGTGCGAGTTGCCGCCGTCGATCACGGTGTCGCCCCGGGCGAGCAGCGGCGCGAGTTCGTCGATCGCTGCGTCGACCGCGCCGGCCGGCACCATCAGCCACACCGCGCGCGGCGCGCCGAGCCGGGCGACCAGTTCGGCGAGCGAGGACGCGCCGGTCGCTCCATCGGCCACCAGCGGCTCGATCTCGCTGGCCGCCAGCGAGTGGACCACGCAGGCGTGGCCGCCGCGCAGCAGTCGCCGCACCATGTTCGCGCCCATGCGGCCGGCGCCCACCATTCCGATCTGCATCTGCACTCCTTTGCCGCGCGAGGCGGTCAACTGCTGCTTCTCACGACGAGCGAGTAGCCGAGGTCCAGCCGCGGCTGGGCGACCGGCACGCCGTGCATCAGGGCGAGCAGCATCGCCGCCGCCGCCGCGCCGATCTCGGCGCGCGGCGTGCGCACGGTGGTCAGCGGCGGGATCATCTGGTCGCTGCCGGTCAGGTCGTTGAAGCCGACCACGGCCAGCTGCCGGGGCACGGCGATGCCGCGCCGCGCCGCCGCCAGCAGTGCGCCCTGCGCGAGGTCGTCGTTGCAGAAGAAGATCGCGTCGACCGGCGGCGAGCCGCCGACGATCTGCTCGAACATCTGCGCGCCGAGCGCGATCGACGAGGGCGCCGGGTTCAGCCACTCGAGGCCGGGCGAGTGCAGGCCGCGCGCGGTGAGTTCGGCGCGCCAGCCGGCCAGGCGCTGCAGGGTCCGCGGATCGAGCTGGGCCGCGGCGAAGGCGATGCGCCGGCGGCCGCGCTGCAGCAGGTGGCGGGTCATCGCGGCGGCGGCTTCCTGCTGCGAGAAGCCGACGCTGCAGTCGCCGGCGCGGCTCGACAGCTCCATCATGTGCACGCAGGGCACGCCGCTGGCGGCGATCAGCCGGCGGGTGGCGCCGCGCGGCAGCCCGGTGACCAGCAACCCGGCCGGCCGGTGCATCAGCTGCTCGCGCAGCAGCTGCTCTTCCTCGCGGGTGTCGTAGTGGGTGATGCCGATCAGCGTCTGGAAGCCGGCGGCGCGAAGCTGGCTCTGCGCCGCCTCGAGCAGGTCGACGACCAGCGCGTTCGACAGCATCGGCAGCAGCAGCGCCACGTGGGTGCTGCGCTGCGAGGCAAGCGCGTGGGCGGCGGGGTCGGGCAGGTAGCCCAGCTTGCGCGCCGCGCGGCGCACCCGCTCGACCAGCGCCGCATCGACCGCCCGCTTGCCGCTGAGCGCGCGCGAGGCGGTGATGGCGCTGACC
>JBHJND010000249.1:0-2109 GCA_048497655.1 Caballeronia novacaledonica | reverse complement strand
TTTCCGGTGTCGCTGACGCTGATCGTCGCCGTCGCCCTGCTGGCGATCGGGCTTTTCGCCATCGCCAGCATGGTCTTCAGCATCGGCCCGTTCGGCTGACCGTCACGGGGCCGGTTGACCGCAGTCAACGGCAGGCGCCCGGCGCTGGGGACAATGCCCTGCAACCGCGACCGGCAGCGCCGGCGCGCACTTGCTCCGACCGTGAACGCAGCCCGTCGAACGTGACCTCCGCCGCCGACCCGACCGTCGTCCCCGACAAGTACCACGTGCCGCAGTGGCTCGGCGACCGGGGGACACGCCGCTTCCACGTTATGGTCAAGCCGGCCGGCGCCGCCTGCAACCTCGACTGCACTTACTGCTTCTACCTGAGCAAGCAGGAACTCGACGGCGGCATCGGCAGCGGCCGCATGAGCGACGAGGTGCTCGAGCGCTTCGTGCGCGACTACATCGCGAGCGTCACCGGCGACGAGGTGGTCTTCTCCTGGCAGGGCGGCGAGCCGACGCTGATGGGGCTGGAGTTCTTCCGCAAGGCGATGGCCCTGCAGAAGCAGTACGCCAGGCCCGGCCAGCGCATCGAGAACGACCTGCAGACCAACGGCACGCTGCTCGACGAGGAGTGGGCGGCGTTCCTCAAGGAGCACCGCTTCCTCGTCGGCCTGTCGATCGACGGCCCGCGCGAGATCCACGACCGCTACCGGGTCACCAACCGCGGCGCGCCGACCTTCGACAAGGTCTACGCGGCCGCGATGCTGCTGCGCCGCTTCGGCGTACCGTTCAACACGTTGACCTGCGTCAACCGCTACAACGCCTCGCGGCCGCTCGACGTCTACCGTTTCCTGCGCCGCGAGCTGGGCTCGACCTACCTGCAGTTCATCCCGATCGTCGAGCCGAAGGGCTTCGAGATCACCGCGCCGCAGACCTGGAACCCGGCGCAGCTGCCGACGGTCGGCACGCCGCAGGCCGGACCCGACCATCCAGACTCGGTGGTGACTAAGTGGTCGGTCGACCCGGACGAGTACGGCACCTTCCTGTGCCGGGTGTGGGACGAGTGGCTGGCGCGCGACTACGGCAAGGTGCTGGTCAACTTCTGCGAGACGCTGGTCGTGCAGCACATGGGCATGCCGTCGCAGCTGTGCATCCACAGCGAGTTCTGCGGCAAGGGCGTGGCGGTCGAGCACGACGGCGCCGTCTACGCCTGCGACCACTACGTCTACCCCGAGTACCGATTGGGTGCCGTGCAGGACCGCTCGCTCGGGGAGATGGTGTTCTCGCCGACGCAGGTGAAGTTCGGCTACGCGAAGTCGGAGTCGCTGCCGGCTTACTGCCGCCGCTGCGAGTTCCTCACCGACTGCTGGGGCGAATGCCCGAAGAATCGCCTGCTGCGCACGCCGGAGGGCGAGCCGGGGCTGAACTACCTCTGCCCCGGACTGAAGCGATTCTTCGGCCACGCGGTACCGACGGCGAAGCGGCTGGCGATGCAGCTGAGCGCCGCCGGCGCCGCCGCCCGGCCGCGCCTGTAGCGGCGATCAGGTGCCGCATCATCGGAGACGACAGATGAAAGCAGACCGCAGGTCGGTTCTCGGCTGGCTGCTGGCGATCTCGCTCGCCTGTGCAGTGCCCCTCGCACGGGCGCAGGATCCCCTGCCCTCGTGGAACGACGGCCATGCGAAGAGCCGCATCGTCGCCTTCGTCGCAGCGGTGACCGACCCGGCGGGCAGGGACTTCGTGCCGCCGGCCGAACGCATCGCGGTGTTCGACAACGACGGCACCCTGTGGTCCGAGCAGCCGGTCTACGTGCAGCTGGCTTTCGCCGTAGATCGCGTCAGGGCGCTGGCGCCGCAGCACCCGCAGTGGAAGACGCAGCAGCCGTTCCAGGGCGTGCTCGAAGGCGACCTGAAGGCCGCCGCGGCAGCCGGCGAGAAGGGCCTGCTGCAGCTGATGATGGCCACCCACGCCGGCATGACGTCCGACGAGTTCGCGCCGATCGTCACCGACTGGCTGGCCACCGCCCGCCACCCGCGCTTTGGGCGCGGCTACACCGAACTCGTCTACCAGCCGATGCTGGAGCTGCTCGCCTACCTGCGCGGCAACGGCTTCAAGACCTACATC
>JBHJND010000248.1:0-10435 GCA_048497655.1 Caballeronia novacaledonica | reverse complement strand
AGCAGCGGCAGCAGCGGCCGATGCAGGTAGTGGGTGACGACGATCGCATCGAACTGCCGTCCGGCGTACGGCCACGGCCCGCCTTCGATGTCGGCCTGCAGGAAGCCGACGCCAGGCACGCCCGACAGCGAGGCGCCCGCCTCGGCGTCGATGTCGACCGCCTCCACGATGCACCCCTGCTCCGCGAACAGCCGCGCGTGGCGGCCGCGGCCACAGGCGACGTCGAGCACCCGCGAGCCGGGCGCCACGCGCGCGGCGAAACGCAGCACCCACGGCGACGGCTCCTCGGCGCCGTGCCCGGCGCGCGCAGGCGACTGCCCTCGTTCAGCCGCCCGCGCTTCGGCGGCTGCCGGCGCAGGCGCGGCACGGCGGCGCAGCCACATCAGGTGTAGGCGAGCCCCATGGCCTCGCGCACGTCGCGCATCGTCTCCTGCGCCGCCCGCCGGGCCCGGTCGCAGCCGTCGGCGACGATCGAGCGCAGCAGCGACGGGTCGTCCAGATATGGCTGCGCACGCTGGCGCCAGCCCTCCTGCTCGCGCTGCATCGCCTCGATCAGCGGCTGCTTGCACTCGAGGCAGCCGATGCCGGCGCTGCGGCAGCCGCTCGCCGCCCAGTCGCGCACCTCGGGCGTGGTGTAGATCTGGTGCAGCGACCACACCGGGCAGCGCTCGGGCTCGCCCGGGTCGGAGCGGCGCACGCGCGCCGGGTCGGTCATCATGCGGCGCAGCTTGTCGGTGAGCGCCTTCGGCTCCTCGCACATCAGCAGCGCGTTGCCGTAGCTCTTCGACATCTTCTGCCCGTCGAGGCCGGGCAGCTTCGGCGTCTCGGTGAGCCTGGCCTGCGGCTCGGCGAGGATGACGCGCCGCGCCCCCTCGAGGTAGCCGAACAGCCGCTCGCGGTCGGCGCTGGCCAGGCTGGCCGACGAAGCAAGCAGCGCCCGGGCCTCCTCGAGCGCCTCCTGCTCGCCCTTCTCCTGGTAGCGGTTGCGCAGGTCGAGGTAAGCCTTGGCGCGCTTGCCGCCGAGCTTCTTCACCGCCGCCTGCGCCTTCTCCTCGAAGCCCGGCTCCTTGCCGAACAGGTGGTTGAAGCGGCGCGCGATCTCGCGCGTCATCTCGATGTGCGGCACCTGGTCCTCGCCCACCGGCACCATGTTGGCGCGGTAGATCAGGATGTCGGCCGCCTGCATCAGCGGGTAGCCGAGGAAGCCGTAGGTGGACAGGTCGCGCTCCTTCAGCTTCTCGATCTGGTCCTTGTAGGTCGGCACGCGCTCGAGCCAGCCGAGCGGCGTGGCCATCGCCAGCAGCAGGAACAGCTCGGCGTGCTCGGGCACGCGCGACTGGATGAACACGGTCGCCCTGGCCGGATCGATGCCGGCGGCGAACCAGTCGACCAGCATGTCCCACACGCTGGCCTCGATGTCCTCCGGCGTCTCGTAGTGGGTGGTCAGCGCGTGCCAGTCGGCGACGAAGAAGAAGCAGGGGTACTCGTCCTGCAGCCTCACCCAGTTCTTCAGCGCGCCGTGGAAGTGGCCGATGTGCAGGGCGCCGGTGGGGCGCATGCCGGACAGAACGCGGTCGCCGTACATGGTCAGATGAACAGTTCGAGAACGGTGCTGCCGAAGCGCAGGAACGGCTGCACGAAGAAGCCGAGCGTGTTGGTGAACAGCAGCACCAGGAGAATGATGAAGCCGTAGGGCTCGATGCGCGCCACCTGCCAGGCCAGCCGGTTCGGCAGGATGCCCACCAGGATCCTGCCGCCGTCGAGCGGCGGCAGCGGCAGCAGGTTCAGCGCCATCAGCATCAGGTTCACCTTGATGCCGGCGTCGGCCATCATCAGAAAGAAAGGTTCCTGCGCCCCGAGGACGACCAGCGCCTTGGCGAACAGCAGCCACAGCACGGCCATCAGCAGGTTCACGCCCGGCCCGGCCCCCGCCACCCAGATCATGTCCCGCTTTGGCCTGCGCAGCTGCCGGAAGTCGACCGGCACCGGCTTGGCCCAGCCGAACATGAATCCCGACAGCGCGACCATGACCAGCGGCACCACCACCGTGCCGATCGGGTCGATGTGTTTCAGCGGATTGAGCGTGACCCGCCCGGCCACGTAGGCGGTGTTGTCGCCGAACAGGCGCGCGACGTAGCCGTGCGCCGCTTCGTGCACCGTGATCGCGAACAGGACCGGGATTGCGTAGACCGTGAGGGTCTGGACGAGGCCTTCCATCGGCGCGCAGTCTATCAGCGCGCCTGTGGCGCCCCCTTCGCGCTGCGCGCTGTTCCCCCGAGGGGAAGCGAGCACCTGCGGAGCGGCAGTGCGGCGCTGTCTCGCCCCGCCCGCGTCAGCCCGACAGCCCCAGCGCTTCGACCGGGCCGCGACCGCGCCGCACCAGCACCGCTTCGGGCCCGGTCAGGTCGACGATGGTGGTCGGCTCGATGCCGGCATCACCCGAGTCGATCACCAGGTCGACCTCGTGCCCGAGCCGCTCGCGGATCTCGCCGGCGTCGGTGCGTGGCAGCTCGTCGCCGGGCAGCAGCAGCGTGGTCGAGATCAGCGGCTGGCCGAGCACGTCGAGCAGGCCCTGCGCCACCGGATGGTCGGGTACGCGAAGGCCGATCGTCTTGCGCGACGGGTGCGACAGCCGCCGCGGCACCTCGCGGGTGGCCTCGAGGATGAAGGTGTACGGCCCCGGCGTCACGTTGCGGATCAGCCGGTACTGCACGTTGTCGACCTTCGCGTAATTGGCGATCTCCGACAGGTCCCGGCAGAGCAGGGTCAGGTGATGCCGTTCGTCGATGCCGCGGATGCGGCGCAGACGGTCGGCCGCCGCCTTGTCGTCGAGACGGCACACCAGCGCATAGCAGGAGTCGGTCGGGATCGCCGCCACGCCGCCGTGCTCGATCAGCTGCGCCGCCTGCCGCAGCAGGCGTAGCTGCGGGTTGGTCGGGTGGACGACGAACAGCTGCGCCATCGCCTACAGGAAGCGATCCCACACCGGGGTCAGCCGCTGCGGCAGCGCGCCGACGCGACCGAGCTCGGCGCTCGACTCGCCCGGCCCGTGGAAGTCGCTGCCGCGCGAGGCGGCGAAGCCGAACTCCAGCGCCATCGCGGCGAAGCGCTGTGCCTGCTCCGCGCCGTGGTTGCTGGTGACGACTTCGATTGCCGCTCCGCCGAGATCGCGGAACTCGGCGGCGAGCGCCCAAAGCTCGTTCTCGCTGAAGAGGTAGCGGCCCGGATGGGCGATCACCGCCACGCCACCGGACTCGACGATCCAGCGCACGGCTTGCGACAGCTGCGCCCAGCGGTGCGGCACGTAGCCGGGCTTGCCCTCGACCAGATAGCGGGTGAACACCTCGCGCGTGTCGCGGCAGATGCCGTGCTCGACCAGGAAGCGCGCGAAGTGGGTGCGCGAGATCAGCTCCGCGTTGCCGACGTGCCTGAGCGCGCCGTCGAAGGCGCCGCCGATGCCCACCGCTGCCAGCGCCGCGGCCATCTGCCGCGCCCGTTCGGTGCGGCCGGAGCGCACCGTCGTCAGCCCTTCGCGAAGCGCAGCGTTGTCCGGGTCGATGCCCAGGCCCACCACGTGGACGGTGCGGCCGGCCCAGGTCACCGAGATCTCGACGCCGGGCACGAAAGCCAGCCCGGCCTGCTCGGCGCAGGCCGCCGCCTCGGCCAGCCCGCCCAGCTCGTCGTGATCGGTCAGCGCGAAGAGCTCGACACCCTGCTGCGCCGCGCGCAGCACCAGTTCGCGCGGCGACAGGGTGCCGTCGGACACGGTGGAGTGCGAATGCAGGTCGGCATTCAGTGCGCTGGCGGGCCTCATCACGGGCGCGATTCTACGGAGGCGACTGCTCGATCCGGCCGACGAAGTCCTCGACCAGCCGCGCCACCGCCCGCGGCTGGTCGTGGTGCAGCATGTGGCCGGCGTCGGCAACGCGCGCGAGCTCGACCGACTTCAGCGCCCTGACGCGACCGGCGATCTGCTCGGCGTCGCCGGCCCAGCGATGCGCGTCGGTGTCGGTGGCCTCGACCCACAGCACCGGGCAGGAGATCGCCGCCCAGCAGGCGGCAACCTCGGGCCAGCGATACAGCACCGGATTGACGACCTTGTGCGCCGGGTCGCCGGCGACCTCGTAGCCGCCCTGCTCCGTGCGCCTCGACCAGTGTCCGGCGAGGAAGGCGGCGCGCGGCGCGTCGAGGCGCGGATTGTTCCGCCGCAGGCGCGCGGCGACCTCGTCGACCGAGCCGTATTGGCGCGCCCGCGGCGGCGACTTCAGCTCGTCGAGCCAGCGCGCATAGCGTCCCGGCGCCTGCGCCGGCTCGCAGTCCTTCAGTCCGAACCCCTCGAGGTTCACCGCTGCGCGCACTCGCGCCGGCCGCACGCCGGCGTAAAGCAGGGCGACGTTGCCGCCCATGCTGTGGCCGACCAGCGTCGCAGGCCCGTCGGGCGAGACCTGGTCGAGGATCGAATCGAGGTCGCCGAGGTAGTCGGGGAACCAGTAGCAGTCGCCGGGACCTGCCTCGCTCAGCCCGAAGCCGCGCCAGTCGGGCGCGACCACGTGCCAGTCGCGCTCGAAGGCGTCGACGACGAACTGGAACGACGCCGAGACGTCCATCCAGCCGTGCAGCAGCACCAGTTGCGGCGCGCCCGGCTCGCCCCACTCGCGCAGGTGACAGCGCAACCCGCGCACGGAGACGAAACGGGAACGCGAGGGCTTGATGGCGATTGCCGGGCGCACGGGGCTGCGGGATGATCGGGCGGCGCAAGATAACAGGTCACCGCCATGCCCCGCGACCGCTACCGCGAGATCTACGACGGCTTCCGCTGGCACGTGCCGGCCGAGTTCAACATCGCCGACGTCTGCGGCCGCCGCTGGGCCGCCGAGACCTCGCGCATCGCGCTGCACACCGAGGACGAGCACGGCAGGAGCGAGACCTTCACCTACGCCGCGCTGATGCGCGACGCCAACCGGCTGTCGAACGCGCTCGCCGCGCTCGGCGTCGGCCGCGGCGAGCGGGTGGCCATCCTGCTGCCGCAGCGCGCCGAAACCGCGGTCGCGCACCTCGCCTGCTACCAGATGGGCGCGGTGGCGATGCCGATGTCGATCCTGTTCGGCCCGGAGGCGCTCGGCTTCCGGCTCAACGACAGCACTGCCAAGGCGGCGATCTGCGATTCGTCGACCGCCGCCACGCTGGCCGGCCTGCGCGAGTCGTGCCCGACGTTGAAGCAGGTGATCTGCGTCGACGGCCCAGGCGACGGCGCGAGCGGATGGAGTGCGCTGCTCGGCCGCGCCGCCGACCGCTTCACGCCGGTGGTCACGCGAGCCGGCGACCCGGCGGTGCTGATCTACACCAGCGGCACCACCGGGCCGCCGAAGGGAGCGCTGATCCCGCACTCGGCGATGATCGGCAACCTGACCGGCTTCGTCGCCTCGCAGAACTGGTTCCCGCAGCCGGGCGACGTGTTCTGGTCGCCGGCCGACTGGGCCTGGACCGGCGGGCTGATGGACGCGCTGCTGCCGACGCTGTACTTCGGCTTTCCGATAGTCGGCCTGCGCGGCCGCTTCTCTCCGGAGCGGGCGCTCGAAGTCATGCGCCGCTACGGCGTGACCAACAGCTTCCTGTTCCCGACCGCGCTGAAGATGATGATGCGCGCACCCGAGTGGCGGCGCCCGCAGGGGCTGAGGCTGCGCGCCGTGATGAGCGCCGGCGAGGCGGTCGGTACGGCAGTGTTCGACTGGACGCGCGAGAACCTCGGCGTGACGGTCAACGAGATGTTCGGCCAGACCGAGATGAACTACATCGTCGGCAATTCACACCGCATGTGGCCGGCCCGCCCGGGCGCGATGGGCCGCGCCTACCCGGGACACCGGGTGGCGGTGATCGACGACGACGGCAACGTCGTTCCGCCGGGCGAGGTCGGCGAGGTGGCGGTGCACCGGCGCGACATCCACGGCCACCCGGACCCGGTGTTCTTCCTCGGCTACCTGAACAACGACGCAGCGACGCGGCGCAAGTACACCGGCGATCCCTCGGATTCCTGGTGCCGCACCGGCGACCTCGCCTGCGAGGACGAGGACGGCTACCTCTGGTACCGCGGCCGCGCCGACGACATGTTCAAGGCCGCCGGTTACCGGATCGGGCCGGGGGAGATCGAGAACTGCCTGCTCGGCCATCCGGCTGTGGCCAACGTCGCCGTCGTGCCCAAGCCGGATGCCGACCGCGGCGCGGTGGTCAAGGCCTTCGTGGTGCTGGCGCCGGGACGGCGCGGCGACGCGGCGCTGGTCGACGAACTGCAACTGCACGTGCGCGGCAAGCTCGCCCCCTACGAGTACCCGAAGGAAATCGAGTTCATCGAGGCGCTGCCGATGACCACCACCGGCAAGGTGCAGCGGCGCGTGTTGCGGGAACTGGAAGCCGGGCGGGCGCAGGGCGCCGCCTGAGCAGCGGCGGCCTAGGTGCTGGCGCGCACGGGTCGCGTCGCGGCCTTGACCCGCGGCCGCTTGGTGGCCTCCTGGATCGCCACCTTGAGCAGCGGGCGCCACTCCTCGCGCGGCGCGTCGTACAGGCGCGCTACCAGCGAGCGCGGCAGGTCGCGGTAGTGGCGGCGATCCGGGCTGAAGGTGACCTCGCGGAAGCCGAGCTGCGTGAACCACTCCCAGAGCTCGTCGCTCAGGCCGGACTGCACCACCATCCGCACGTCGTGCAGGTAGATCTTCGCCCCCATCCTCGGCTTCGGCCCGGCGGGCGGCCGCGAGCGCTCCTGCCGGATGTTGAACAGGTTGCGAAATCCGTCGAACGCGCCCATCTGCCTGCTCCGTCCACAAGGGGTTCCGAGGGGTGTCGGCAAACAGCCGACCATGCGTTCTTAGGCTATCCCCTTCGGACGACCCGCGCCCTCGGACGAAAGTCTTAAATCGCCTGCTGGAGCATCGGGCCCGATGCGCGGTCAGCGGCGGGACAGGAGGACGGTCGGCCGGAACCTGGCCTCGGCGATAGCCTGCCGGACCAGTTGCGCGCATTCGTCGGGATCGGCGGCATCGAACAGCTGCGCCACCAGCGACGGCGGCACCTCGCGGTAGCGACGCCGGTTGTTGCGGTACGAGTCTTCGCGCCATCCGTGCAGCACCAGCCACTGCCAGGTTGCATCGGTCAGGCCGGCCTGGACGACGATCCGCACGTCGTCCTTGACGATCCGGGCGCCGAGACGCGGCTTCTGCCCCGGCGCGGGAACGGTTCGCTTCCGCCGCACGCCAAGCATCGTCCGTATTGAGTCGATCACTTTCATCGATTGGGCACCGCCGGGCGAGTCCAACGCTTGACGTACCAAGAACACGGTATCTATTTAGCACCAATCGGCCCCGGATTCAACCGACGCCGACCTCTATCCGACGGACTGCTGAAGTTCGTCAATTTCCTCGGCCGTGAAGCCGGCCTGCACGCGGGCAGCCACGTTCAGCGGCCCGCGCAGGCGCGGTGCGCGGCAGCGCAAGGCGGCTTCCCGGTAAGTACTGTCCACAGGCAAGCCGCGCTGTGCGCACAGATAGCGGAACCACCGGTTGCCGATGGCCACGTGGCCGATCTCGTCGCGCAGGATGACGTCGATCACCTGCGCCGAATCGCCATCGCCGATGGCGACGAACTTGGCACGCACGCCCGGCGACGCATCGAGCCCGCGCGCTTCGAGGGTCCGCGGCACCAGAGCCATCCGCCACAGCGGGTCGTCGGTCGTCCGGCGGGCCATCTCCCACAGGCCGTCATGGGCCGGGAAGTCGCCGTAGTCGTGGCCGGCATCGAGCAGCCGCCGGCGCAGCAGGTCGAAGTGATGCGTCTCCTCGACCGCCACCCGCAGCCAGTCGCGGTAGTACGCGTCGGGCAAGCCGGCGAAGCGCCAGAGGTGGTCCAGCGCCAGCCCGATTGCGTTGAACTCGATGTGCGCCAGCGCGTGCAGGAGCGCAGCGCGCCCCTCGGCAGTGCCCACCGCGCGCTGCGCGACCGATCCCGGCGGAACCAGCGGCGGCCGCGCCGGCCTGCCCGGCACGCCCGGCGGCTCGGCCAGCACGGCCTCGGTGTCGACCTCGCCATCGAAGCGCGCGAGCGACTCGACGGCGGCGCAGCGCTCGGCAGGCTCGGCGATGAGCAGCGCGCGCAAGGCAAGGGATCGAAGTTCTTCCAAGGCTGCCCCAGTAGACTTCGGCCGATTCTAGGAGCGAGCCGGATGACGCCAGCGGCGCGGGGAAAAGTGCTTGGACTGGGCGGCCTGTTCTTCAAGTCGCCCGATCCGTCGCGGCTGCGCCAGTGGTACGAAAGCGTCCTGGGCCTGCAGTTCAATAACTGGGGCGGCATCGTCTTCGACCCGGCCGCCCTGCCGGAGAACGGCGCGACGATCCTGACCCCGTTCGCCGCCGACACCGACTACTTCGCGCCGAGCGCGCAGCCGTTCATGTTCAACCTGGTGGTCGACGACCTGCAGGCCGTGCTCGCCCGCGCGGCGGCGGCCGGCGCGACCGTGCTCGAAGGACGCGCCAGCGGCGAGCAGGGCGACTTCGCCTGGATCGTCGACGGCGACGGCAACAAGGTCGAACTGTGGCAGCCGCCCGCCGGCCGCCGTGAGTGAGGAGAGTTCCTTGGCCATCTACCAGCTTGCCGACCGCGTCCCGCAGATCGACCCGTCGGCGTTCGTCTTCGACAACGCGACCGTCATCGGCCACGTGATCATCGGCCGCGGCGCCAACGTGTGGCCGTATGCGACGCTGCGCGGCGACAACGAGCCGGTCGTCGTCGGCGAGGGCAGCAACGTGCAGGAAGGCTGCGTGCTGCACACCGACCCCGGCTGCCCGCTGACCATCGGCAGCAACGTGACCGTCGGCCACCAGGCGATGCTGCACGGCTGCACGATCGGCGACGGCAGCCTGATCGGCATCCAGGCGGTGATCCTGAACAACGCCGTGATCGGCCGCAACTGCCTGGTCGGCGCCGGCGCGCTGGTCACCGAAGGCAAGGTGATCCCCGACAACTCGCTGGTGCTCGGCAGCCCGGCCAAGGTGGTGCGCGAACTGACGCCCGAGGACATCGCCCGCAACCACGCCAACACCGCCGGCTACATCGAGCGCGGCGCCGCCTACAAGGTGCAGCTGAAGCGGATCGGCTGAAGGGCGTGGCCGACACCCTGCTCAGGTTCCTGTTCCACGACGCGCCGGTGCGCGGCGAGGTGGTGCGCCTGCAGGCGAGCTGGCGGCAGATGGTGGCCAACCACCGCTACCCGGCGCCGGTGGCGCGCCTGCTGGGCGAGATGACGGCCGCCGCGGCACTGCTCGCGGCCAACATCAAGTTCGACGGCGCGCTGATCCTGCAGATCCAGGGCAACGGCCCGGTGCGCCTGCTGGTGGTCGAGGTTCAGCCCGGCATGCGGTTGCGCGCCACCGCCAAGCTGCGCGAGACGGCGGTGATCGGCGAAGACGCCACCTTGCAGCAACTGACCAACCCGAACGGCGAGGCGCGCTGCGCGATCACGCTCGATCCGACCGGCCGCCGGCCCGGCCAGCAGCCGTACCAGGGCGTGGTGCCGCTGGCCGGCGAGACGATCGCCGAGGTGCTGGAGAACTACCTGCGGCAGTCCGAGCAGACCGAGTCGAGGCTGTGGCTGGCGGCCGACGAGAGCGCCGCCGCTGGCGTGCTGCTGCAGAAGCTGCCGCAGGAAGGCGGCGCGGCGAAGCCCGATGTCGACGCCTGGCAGCGTGCGGGCGCGCTGACCGCGACGCTGACCCGCGAGGAACTGCTGACGCTGGAAGCCGAGGCGCTCGCCCGCCGGCTGTACTGGGAGGAGCGGCTGCAGCACTTCCCGCCCGCGGCGCCGCGCTTCGAGTGCAACTGCTCGCGCGAACGCAGCGGTCGCATGCTGCTGGCGCTCGGCCGCGAGGAAGCGGAGTCGATCCTCGCCGAGCGCGGCGACGTCGAGATCACCTGCGACTTCTGCAACGCCCGCTACGCGTTCGACGCGGTCGACGTCGGCCAGTTGTTCGCCTCCGGCGCGACGCGCGAGGCGGACGCCTCGACGCGGCACTGAACGGGTCGAGACGCCGGGGAGCCCTGTTCCACTCATGTCCCCCGGCGCCTGCCTTCGGCAAGCGCCTCCTCCTTCACTTCGCTCCACAGGTCACCCCGGCGTCTCGATCACGCGCCAACCCGGGTAGACCCACCGACCCGCAATCGTCGGCGACTATCCGGGTGCTGGAGGTGAGGTGGCGCGAGCGCACGACGTCTTAGAGACGTGCCGCCGCCATATCCGACCTGAATGGCAGCTTCGCGCGCCAGAGCGGTCGGCCACTGGCGTGCAATGGGCGCCCGCAGTCGACCCACTGCGGCTGTTGTTTCTGAGGAGAAGCAGTCACCTGGAAAGGTGGCTGGCGGCGGTGAGCTCGGCGATCTGTTCGCCTCACTGAGT
>JBHJND010000247.1:0-2435 GCA_048497655.1 Caballeronia novacaledonica | reverse complement strand
TACAAGACCGACGACACCAGCCTCACCGAGCTGCAGTCGCGCACGCACCAGTGGCTGCAGTCGCTGCTCGAGATCCAGCAGCAGACCGGCGACTCGGTCGAGATGATGGAGAACATCAAGGTCGACCTGTTCCCGGACAAGGTCTACGTCTTCACGCCGAAGGGCAAGATCGTCTCGATGCCGCGCGGCGCCACGCCGGTGGACTTCGCCTACGGGATCCACACCGATGTCGGCAACCGCTGCGTCGCGGCGCGCATCAACAGCGAGATCCAGCCGCTGAGGAGCGAGCTGAAAAACGGCGACGTGGTCGAGATCGTTACCGGGCCGGTGGCGCGGCCGAACCCGAACTGGCTGAGCTTCGTGCGCACCGGCAAGGCGCGCGCCGAGATCAGGCACTTCCTGCGCACCATCAAGCGCGAGGAGTCGGTCGAGCTGGGCGAGCGGCTGCTCGCCCAGTCGGCCCGCCAGCTCGGCGTGGCGCTCGCCGACGTCCCCGCCGAGCGCTGGGAATCGGTGGCGCGCGACGCGCAGGCCAAGGATCGCGAGGAGATCCTCGCCGACATCGGGCTCGGCCGGCGGCTGGCCGCCGTCGTCGCCCGCCAGCTGATGCTGGTCCCGCCGTCGGCCGCCGCCGAACTGGCGCCGGGCGAGGCGATCGCCGAGACGAGCCGGGCGCTGTTCGCCGCCGCCGGGCCGGTGATCATCCGCGGCACCGAAGGCATGGCGCTGCAGGCCAGCAGCTGCTGCAGCCCCATCCCGGGCGATGCGATCGTCGGCCACATGCGCAAGGACCAGGGGCTGGCCGTGCACCAATACGACTGCCCGGTCGCCGCCCGCGGCCGGCGCGCCGATCCCGAGCGGTGGATCGACCTGCAATGGGCGGAGGACGCATCGGGGCCTTTCGGCGCCAAGCTCGCCGTCAGCGCCGCCAATGAACGCGGCACGCTGGCGCGCATCGCGGTGGCGATCGCCGAGGCGGAGTCGAACATCCTGAACGTCGGCATGGAAGACGAGAACGCCGAGCAGGCGCAGCTGAACTTCAAGCTGCAGGTTCGCGACCGCCGCCACCTCGCCCGCGTGATGCGCATGCTGCGCCGGGTGCCGCAGGTCTCGCGCGTGGTGCGCATCAAGCCCGGCGAGAAGGGCGGCGGCGAGTAGCCGCCTGCGCCGGCGTCCTCAGCCGGCCGCGTAGCGGACGTCGAGGATTTCCAGCGTCTCGGTTCCCGCCGGGGTGCGCAGCGGCACCCTGTCGCCTTCGCGCGCCCGGGTGATGGCGCGGGCGATCGGCGAGATCCAGCTGACGCGGCCGCGCGCCGGATCGACCTCGTCGATACCGACGATGGTGATCTCCTGCTCGCGGCCGGCGCCGTCGAGGTAGTGCACGGTGGCGCCGAAGAAGATCTGGTCGGTGGGCGGCCGCGTCGCCGGGTCGACCACCTCGGCGGCATCGAGCCGCTTGGTCAGGAAGCGGATCCGACGGTCGATCTCGCGCAGCCGCTTCTTGCCGTAGATGTAGTCGCCGTTCTCGGAGCGGTCGCCGTTGGAGGCCGCCCACGACACCGTGCGCACGACCTCCGGCCGCTCGACGTTCAGCAACTGCAGCAGCTCGTCCTTCAGCCGCCGGTGGCCGGCCGGGGTGATGTAGTTCCTGGCCCCGGCGGGAATCTCGGGGGCGGCGACGTCGTCTTCATCGTCGACGTCGGACTCCCTGACGAATGCCTTGCTCATCACGAGGAACTCAGCAGGCAGTGGGGTGGCCGATGGGATTCGAACCCACAACAACCGGAATCACAATCCGGGACTCTACCGTTGAGCTACGGCCACCGCGTTCTTCGATTCTGGCCTGCCCGGCAGGACTCGAACCTGCGACCCCCGGCTTAGAAGGCCGGTGCTCTATCCGGCTGAGCTACGGGCAGGTCGGGCTGTCGGGCCGGGCGCAGGCAGTCGGCAAATGCATCTGGTCGGGGCGAGAGGATTCGAACCTCCGACCCCCTGCGCCCAAGGCAGGTGCGCTACCAGGCTGCGCTACGCCCCGAAGAGCGCGAATGATACGCGTGCGGCCCGGCAGCGGCAATTTGCCGCCGCCGCGTTCAGGCGGCGCGCCGCAGCGGCGCCGGCCCCGCCTGCAACCGCGCCGCGGGCAGCCAGGCGCGGAACGTGCTGCCGCGGCCCTCTTCCGAATCGACCAGCAGGCGGCCCTGGTGCCGCATCAGCACGTGCTTGACGATCGCCAGCCCGAGACCGGTGCCCCCGGTCTCGCGCGAGCGGCTGCGGTCGACGCGGTCGAAGCGCTCGGTCAGGCGCGGCAGGTGCTCGGGCGCGATACCAATGCCCGAGTCGTGCACCTCGAACACCGCGCCGTCGTCCTGCGCACTCCAGGACAGTACGATGCGGCCGCCGGCTGGCGTGTAGCGGATCGCGTTGGAGACCAGGTT
>JBHJND010000246.1:0-5043 GCA_048497655.1 Caballeronia novacaledonica | reverse complement strand
GTCGGCTTCTTCTCGCGGATGAATCGCGGCCGTCCGTGGGTGCGGATGAAGGTCGCCGCCAGCCTCGACGGCCGCACGGCGCTGTACAGCGGCGTGTCGCAGTGGATCACCTCGGCGGCGGCGCGGGCCGACGGGCATGCCTGGCGCGCGCGCGCCTGCGCGATCCTGACCGGCATAGGCACCGTCGCCGCCGACGACCCGCAGATGAACGTGCGCCTGGTGCCGACGACGCGGCAGCCGCTCAAGGTGCTGGTCGACAGCCGCCTCGATGTCGATCCGCAGGCGAAGCTGTTCGACGGTGGCGAGGTGCTGGTCGCCTGCGCTGTCGAAGACGCGGCGCGCGCCGCGCGGTTGCGCGAGGCGGGGGCGGAGTTGATCGTGCTGCCGAACGAGCAGGGCAAGGTCGACCTGCCGGCGCTGTTGAAGGAACTGGCGCGGCGGGGTGCCAACGAGGTGCACACCGAGGCCGGTTTCAAGCTGAACGGGTCGCTGGTGCGCGAGGGCTGCGTCGACGAACTGCTCGTCTACATGGCGCCGATGCTGATCGGCGACGCCACCGGCATGGTGAACCTGCCGGCGTTGTCGGACCTGGCGCACGCCCAGCGCCTGCAGTTTCGCGAGGTGACACAGGTCGGCGAGGACGTGCGCATTCTGGCGCGCTGGGGGTTGGGCTGATGTTCACCGGCATTGTGCAGACCACCGGCCGCATCGTCGCCGTAGAGCCGCTGGGTTTCGGGCGGCGACTGACGATCGAGGCGCCGGCGCTCGGCCTGGACGAGGTGCAGGTCGGCGACTCGGTCGCCGTCAACGGTGCCTGCATGACCGTGACGGCGAGGCAGGCGAACTGCTTCTCGATCGACGTCTCCGCCGAATCGCTGTCGAAAACCGCCGGCCTCGACGCGATGGGCGAGGTCAATCTCGAACGGGCCATGCGGATCGGCGACCGCCTCGACGGCCACATCGTCAGTGGCCACGTCGACGGCACGGGCATCGTCAGCACGATGGAGCCGGTCGGCGAAAGCTGGTCGTTCGCCGTCGATGCGCCGCCGGAGCTGGCGCGCTATCTCGCCTACAAGGGCTCGGTCGCGGTCAACGGCGTCTCGCTGACGGTCAACCGGGTCGAAGACATCGCGCCGGGCGCTCCGTCCGCGTGCTGCCGCATCTGGATCAACTTGATCCCGCACACGATCGAGGTCACGACGCTGCGCAACCTGAAGCCCGGCGACAAGGTCAACCTGGAAGTCGACATGATTGCGCGCTACCTGGAGCGCATGCTGCCGGCGGCGCTGCGCGGCTAGGCGGTGCCGGTTTCCGCGGCGCTGGGCATCGCCGCCGCCGCGGCGCTGATGGCGGCGGCGTGGCGCGACCCGCAGCGGCGGGCCTGGGCGTTGGCGGCAATTGCCGGCGGCATCCTGTACCTGGCGCTACGCGGCCTGCCGCCGCTGCTCGGCGCGGGCGAGGGGGCGCGGGGCGAGAACTGGAACTGGGGTGGCCATCTGCTTGCGCTCGCCGGCATGCTGGCGCTTGCCGCGGCGCTGAGCAGGCGGGCCGGGCTTGCGCCGCGCGAGATGGGCTTTGCGAGGCCGGGCAACCTCGGCGCGGCCGCGCGCGTCGGCGCCGCGGCGCTGCTGGCGAGCTACCCGCTGCAAATCATCACCGCCGGACGCATCGAGCCGATCACGGCGCAGACCTGGCTGTTCGTGGCCACCATGCCGGGGCTGGTGGAAGAAGTCGCCTTTCGCGGCGTCCTGCTTGCGGCCGCCGAGCGAGCGGCGCCGGCGACGCGGTTCATCGCCGGCGTCCCGGTCACTCTCGGTGCCGCGCTGCTGACGGCCGCCTTCGTCGGCCTGCACGGCTTCGGTGTCGGCGTACTGGTCTCCGTGCTGCCCGGCGCGCTGCTGTACCTGTGGCTGCGCCTGCGCACCGGCAGCCTGCTGCTGCCGATCGTCGCCCACAATCTGTGGAACCTCACCGTCCTTGCCGCCCATCTCTAGATCGAGTCGAACCATGGCCTCGTTGTTCGAACCGCTGACGCTGCGCAGCCTGCAGCTTGCCAATCGGATCATGATTTCGCCGATGTGCCAGTACTCGGCCGTCGAGGGCTGCGCCACCGCCTGGCACTACGCGCACCTTCTGTCCCTGGCCGGGTCCGGGGCGTCGCTGCTGTGCGTCGAGGCCACCGCGGTGACTCGCGAGGCGCGCATCACGCCGGGCTGCCTCGGCCTGTGGGACGACACCTGCGAGGCGGCGCTGGCGCCGGTGATCCGCCTGGTCCGCACGACCTCGCCGATCAGGCTGGCGATGCAACTGGCACATGCCGGGCGCAAGGGCTCGAGCCGGCCGCCCTGGGAGGGCGGCAGGCTGCTGCCCCCGGGGGAGGGCGGATGGGTGCCCGAGGCGCCATCGCCGATCCCGCACGCGCCGGACGAGGCGCCGCCGCGCCAGCTGTCCGCCGACGAGTTGCCGGGGCTGCGCGATGCGTTCGCGCAGGCTGCGCGGCGGGCGGCGCGGCTCGACTTCGACGCGCTGGAGGTGCACATGGCCCATGGCTACCTGCTGCACGAATTCCTGTCGCCGGTGTCGAACCGTCGCAGCGACGAATACGGCGGCGATCTCGCCGGACGGATGCGCTTCCCGCTCGAAGTGTTCGACGCCGTGCGGGCGGCGTTCCCGGCCGATCGGCCGGTCGGCGTGCGCGTCTCGGCCACCGACTGGCTCGACGGCGAGGACTGCTGGACGCCGGAGCAGACTCTCGAACTGGCGCGCCAGCTGCAGGCGCGCGGCTGCGACTGGCTCGACGTCTCCAGCGGCGGGATCTCGCCGCGGCAGCGAATCGACCCGAAGCCGGGATATCAAGTGCACTTCGCGCAGGCGCTGCGCGAAGCGACGGGCATGCCGACGATTGCCGTCGGCCTGATCACCGAGCCGCAGCAGGCCGAGCAGATCGTCGCCTCGGGCAAGGCGGACATGGTGGCGCTGGCCCGGGGCATGCTGTACGACCCGCGCTGGCCGTGGCACGCGGCGGCGGCGCTCGGCGGCGTCGTGCACGGGCCGCGGCAGTACTGGCGCGGGCTGCCCAGCGCGGCGGCGCACATCTTCGGCGGGATTTCCTTCAGCCAGCGGTGATGCCGGCGGCGCCGGCCGCCGCCCAGACACCGCGAAGCATCGGGTCTTGCCGGCGGCGCTGGCCCGTAGAATCGCGGCTTGCGCTTACCGGGCCCCGCCATGCTTGCCGCCGTTCCGAACCCAGCCGCACCCTGGCCGATGGCTTCCGTCGAGGAAATCATCGACGAGATCCGCAGGGGTAACCTGGTGGTGCTGGTGGACGACGAGGACCGCGAGAACGAGGGCGACCTGGTGTTCGCTGCGGATTTCGTGACGCCGGAGAAGATCAACTTCATGGCCAAGCACGCGCGCGGCCTGATCTGCCTGACGCTCACGGACGCGTACGCACGGCAACTTCGGCTGCCGCCGATGGCCTCCGCCAACGGCACCGTGCACGGCACCAACTTCACGGTCTCGATCGAGGCCGCCAGCGGCGTGAGCACCGGCATCTCCGCTGCCGACCGGGCGCACACCGTGTGGGTGGCGACGCGGCCGAATGCGAAGCCGGCCGACATCGTGCAGCCGGGCCACATCTTTCCGGTGGTGGCACAGGCGGGCGGCGTGTTGATGCGTGCCGGGCACACCGAAGCCGGCTGCGACCTGACGCAGCTGGCCGGCCTGACCCCGGCGGCCGTGATCTGCGAGATCATGACTGACGACGGCAGCATGGCGAGGCTGCCGGACCTGGTTCCGTTCGCGCAGCAGCATGGCCTGAAGATCGGCACCATCGCCGACCTGATTCACTACCGGGCTGCCAACGAGTCGATGATCGAGCGCGTCGGCAGCCGCCGGATCAAGACCACTGCGGGCCCGTTCGAGCTGATCGCCTACCGCGATCTGCCGAGCCGCAGCGCGCACCTTGCGCTGGTGCACGGGCCGATCGACGCCGAGCGCGAAGTGCTCGTACGCGTGCACGAGCCGCTGTCGGTGCTCGACGCGCTGGATGCCGACCTGGGTACGCACTCCTGGCCGCTGCCGCGCGCGCTCGAGAAGATCGCCGAGGCCGGCAGCGGTGTCGTCGTGCTGCTGAACTGCGGCGAATCGGCGGACAGCCTGCTGGCACGGGTCGCGGCGCTGACGCAGGCCGAAGGCGGCGCCGCCGTGCCGGACCAGCGCGTCTCGCGCATCGACCTGCGCACCTACGGCGTCGGTGCGCAAATCCTGCGCGATCTCAACGTGGTGAAGATGCGGCTGCTGGCACGCCGCCGCAAGATGCCGTCGATGGCCGGCTTCGGCCTGCATACGACCGGCTTCATCGAGGACTGACCGCGGTCCGCGCGGCGGTCGGTTCGCCGCGCTGCTTGCCGCGACCGGTGGTCTTGCGCCGCTGGCGCACGCGCGCCGCGGGCTCTGCGCGTAGACTGATCGAGGGGAGAACAGATGGCCATCGACGAAATCAGTCCCGACCTGGACGGCACCGGCCTGCGCATCGGCATCGTGCAGTCGCGATTCAACGAGTGGGCCGGGCAGGCGCTCGGGCAGGCCTGCGTCGACGAGTTGTTGCAACTGGGCGTCGACGTGGGCGACATCACCCGCGTCACGGTGCCCGGCGCGCTCGAACTGCCGCTGACGCTGACCCGCCTCGCCGATGCCGGCGACTTCGACGCGCTGATCGCGCTCGGCTGCGTGATCCGCGGCGACACCTATCACTTCGAGGTGGTCGCCAACGAGTCGGCCGCGGGCCTCAGCCGGGTGGCACTCGACACTGGCGTGCCGGTCGTCAACGGGATACTGACGACCGACGACGAGGAGCAGGCGCGCGTGCGCGTCAACGAGAAGGGTCGCGACGCGGCGCGCGTGGCGGTCGAGATGGGCAACCTGATGTGGGCGCTTGCCGAGGACGGCGAGGAAGAGCCGGGGGAGCAGTAGGGTGGCCGAGCAGCAGCCTGCCGGGGAAGCCCGTCCGCGCAGCGGCGGGCGCAGCGCCCGCCGGCGCGC
>JBHJND010000245.1:0-3906 GCA_048497655.1 Caballeronia novacaledonica | reverse complement strand
CGGCGACCTCCCTGCCGTCGGGCGTGCGCGCCGGCCTCTTCTCGTAGCGGACGCCGGGCTTCCCGAAGTCGTCGACGAGGTCGTGGTTCTTGAATTCGCGGGTGCTGGCGTTCATGCGGGAGCCCTCGGGGTCAGGAATGGGGAACCATCACCGCGCGCTTCTTGATCTCGTGGCGGCGCACGGCGTCCAGGACGGCGTTGATGTCGTCGAGCGGGTGGGTCTCGACGAACGGGGCGAGCGTCACCTCGCCGTCGAGCACGAGGTCGAGCGCGGCCGGGTAGGCGTCGGGCGGGCAGCCCCAGTTGCCGATCGCCCGCGCGTCGAAGGCCATCAGGTTCGACAGCCGCACCTCGACCCGGTCCATGGTGAAGCCGACCACCGACAGCGTCGCACCGTGCACCAGCAGGCCGAAGGCGGTCAGCTGCCCGGCGGCGGTGCCGGAGCACTCGAAGATGCGCCACTCGGTCGGCCGCAGGCCGTTGGCCTTGGCGAAGGCGGCGATGGCGCTCTTCAGCGCCTTGCCGTCGTGCTGGCGGGCATTGAGCGTCAGCGCCGCGCCGTAGGGCGCGATCGCCTCGAGCTTGGCGTCGTCGACGTCGATCGCCACCACCTGGGCGCCGAAGGCCCGCGCCACCTGCACGCAGTAGCCGCCAACGCCGCCGGCGCCGATGACGATCGACAGGCTGCCCGGTTCGACCTCGGCGCGGCGCACGGCCTGGTACGGCGTGGTCAGCGCGTCGGCGACGATCGACACCTGCGACAGCGTCAGCCCGGCCGCCGCGAGGCGGGCGAGGTCGACCTCGCACAGCCCGCGGCCCGGCACCACGATGTGCGAGGCGAAGCCGCCGTGCACGTCGTTGCCCGGCATCTTCTGGCCGCGGCAGATCGGCGCCAGGCCGCGCCGGCACAGGTCGCACTGTCCGCAGGGCAGCACGGCGGGAACGATCACCGTCTTGCCCAGCCAGCCTTCCGCGCCGGCACCGGCGGCGATCACCCTGCCGCTGATCTCGTGGCCGAGCGCCAGCGGCAGCGGCGCATTGGTGCGCACGCCGTCGTAGTAGTAGCCGAGGTCGGTGTGGCAAACGCCGCAGCCGGCCACCGCCACCACCACTTCGCCGGTGCCTGCCTCGGCCGAGAAGGCGGCGCGTTGCAGCGGATCCTTCGGCGCGGTCATCAGCCAGCGGTATGCATCGATGCTCATCTCTTCCCCTTGGCCCTGCGGGCTGTCCCCCGGCGCGCGAGCGAGCACCTTCGACGCGGCCGTGCGGTGCTCATGACTTCGCTTGCCCTTGCGCCAGATCAGTCTTGTCGCGTTGACCGGCAGCGATTGGCGCGGCTATTCTGGCATAGCGGTACCGAAATACCAGTTCAGGGCCGGATCCTGCGGCAGCGCGATGCGAATTCAATGATCTGGGTCAAACCGGGCAGGTGGCAGCCGCGGTTGTATCGCTCCGTTACGGGAGGGCAGCAAATTGAACAGTGGAAATCCGAAGACTTTGACGGCCGCGCCGAAGGGCGTGGCATTCGCGCTGGCGGGCAGTGGCGGCAGCGGCGTAATGACCGCGGGCACGCTGCTGCTGGCCGGGGCGGCCAACGCGGGCGTCTATGGGCTGATGGTTCGCACCAGCGGACCGCAGATCCGCGGCGGTGAGGCGGCGGCATTGGTGCGGCTGGCCGACCGGCCGGTCGACACGCTGGGCGACACCTTCGACCTTTTGCTGGCGATCGACTGGGGCAACACCCATCGCTTTGCCGACGAAGTGCCGTTGACGGCACGCAGCGTGATCGTCGGTGACCCCGACGAAGGCGAACCGCCGGAAGTCTTCCTTGCCACCGGCGCCCGCTACGTGCCTTTGCAGATGAAGAAGATGGCCAAGGCCATCCCGGGCAGCTGGGTCAACATGGTGGCGCTTGGCTTCGCCGGCGCGATGGCCGGCTTCCCGCAGGAAGCGCTGGAAGCCGCGGTGCGCGCCGACTGGAAACGAGGTGAAGCAGCGCTGGCCGCGAATCTGGCGGCGCTGGCCGCAGGCTACGCGGCGGAACGCAGCCTCACGCCGCCGATCGCGGTGCCGCCGGTGCCCCGCACCGAGGCGGGTGCCAAGCAGCGCTGGTCGATCAGCGGCAACGAGGCGGCCGGCTTCGGCGCCATCCGCGGCGGCGTGCGCTACGTCGCGGCCTATCCGATCACGCCGGCCACCGAACTGCTGGAGTGGATGGCGCCGGCGCTGGCCAAGGTCGGCGGCACGCTGCTGCAGGCCGAGGACGAGCTGGCCTCGATCAACATGATCATCGGCGGATCCTTCGGCGGCGTGCCTTCGCTGACCGCCACCGCCGGCCCCGGGCTGGCGCTGATGGCCGAGGGCATCGGCCTGGCCGTCGCGTCCGAGACGCCGGTGGTCATCGTCGACGTGATGCGCGGCGGGCCTTCGACCGGCATCCCGGCCAAGAGCGAGCAGAGCGACCTGTCGTTCGCCGTCAGCGGACTGCACGGCGACGCGCCGCGGCTGGTGCTGGCGCCGAGCTCGATCGCCGATTGCGCGACGACCACCCAGTGGGCGGTGTACCTGGCGGAGAAGCTGCAAGCGCCGGCGATCGTGCTGTCGGACCAGTTCCTCGGCCAGTCGCGGGCGATCATCGATCCGCCGGCCGACAGCGGGCTGCGCGCCGAGCGGCTGAAGGCGGAGGCGAACGCCGCCGACTACAAGCGCTATCGCAACACCGAGTCGGGCGTCTCGCCGATGGCGGTACCCGGCACGCCGGGCGTCACCTACACCGCCGACGGGCTGGAGCACACCGAGGCGGCGGTGCCGAGCAGCAACTCGCGCGACCACCAGCTGCAGCTGGACAAGCGCGAGCGCAAGCTCGCGCGGTTCGACTACGGCGACGCGTGGGCCGACATCGACGGCGACGGCGACGCGGCGGTGATCACCTTCGGCTCGACCTCGGCCGCGGTGCGCGAGGCCGTCGCGCGGGCGCGCGCCGAGGGCGTGCACGTGCGCCTGATCGCCATGCGACTGCTGGCGCCGGCGCAGCCGGAGAAGCTGGCGAAAGCGCTCGAGGGCGTGCGCCACGTGATGGTGGTCGAGCAGAACCACGGCGGGCAGTTCCTGCGCTACCTGCGCGGCCACTTCGACCTGCCGGCCAAGCCGGTCGACTACCACCGTCCCGGGCCGCTGCCGCTGCGTCCCGGCGAGGTGCACAAGGCAATTGCGGAATGGAGGAAAGCGGCATGAACGACGTTGCAACCTGCGAACAGCTGACGGCGGCCAACTTCAAGTCGGCGGTCAAGCCGGTCTGGTGCCCGGGCTGTGGCGACTACTCGGTCCTCAGTTCGATCACCAAGGCGCTGGCGATCATCGGCAAGCCGCCGCACCAGGTCGGCGTCGTGTCGGGCATCGGCTGCTCGTCGCGCATCCCGGCGTACACGAGTTGCTACGGCTTCCACGGCGTGCACGGCCGGGCGCTGGCGGCGGCTACCGGCCTGAAGGTGGCACGGCCGGACCTCACGGTGCTGGTCACCGGCGGCGACGGAGACGGCTACTCGATCGGCGGCAACCACTTCCTGCACGCCTGCCGGCGCAACGTCGACCTGACGTACATCGTGATGGACAACCACGTCTACGGCATGACCAAGGGCCAGCCATCGCCAACCACCGAGCCCGACTGGGATTCGAAGCTGGCGCCCGGCGGCACCAAGATCCGCGTCTTCCATCCGCTGGTGGTGGCGCTGGCGGCCGGCGCGAACTTCGTCGGACGCGCCTTCGCTGGCGATCCGAACGGCACCGCGGCGCTGATCGCCCAGGCGATTCAGCACCCGGGCTTCTCCTTCGTCGAGGTGCTCAGCCCCTGCGTGACCTTCCGCCCCGAGCAGAAGGAATGGAAGTCGATGGTGCGTCCGGCGCCGG
>JBHJND010000244.1:0-3241 GCA_048497655.1 Caballeronia novacaledonica | reverse complement strand
AGGCGGCGGATGTAGGCGTCGGCGCGCCGCGCATCCATCAGCCGGACACCATCGGCGCGCAGCAGCTTCTGCACTGCCGGGCCGTCGATCGCCGAGACGTACAGGGCGGCGTCGAGCTTGCCTTCCAGCAGCGCATCGGCGGCGTGCAGGCCGCCGGTCTCGACCAGTTCCGTCGGCGGCTCGTCCAGGCCGTTGTCGCGCGCCACCGACAGGCCCAGCGCGTGCGTGCCGCTGCCCGGCGCTCCCACCGCGATGCGCCTGCCGCGCAGCTCGGAGATGCGCTCGACGGTCGCCTGGCCGCGGTAGAAGACCCAGATCGGCTCGTAGAAGACGCTGCCCAGGGTTTCCAGTCGCTTGCCGTCGTCTTCCCTGACCAGGCCGCCCTGCACCAGGCCGACGTCGACGTCGCCTTCGCCGCTGCGCAGCCGTTCGAGGTTGTGCGCGGCGCCCGCGGAGGGCAGCAGGACCAGTTCGACCTTGTACTTCGCCAGCAGGTCGCGGTAGCGGGCGGCGTACTGGTGGTAGGCGCCGTCCTCTGCGCCGGTGGTCATCACCACGCGCTTCGGCGGCGGCGGCGGAGCCAGCTGGGCCAGGCCCCAGCCGAGCAGCGCCAGCAGGGCGACGATGCCCGCCGCGTACCAGGCCAGCGCGCGGCCCTCGATGTTCTCCGGCAGCCGGCTGCGGATGAATTCGGGTTGTCGCACGGAGTCGGAGAGTCGGGGTCTCTTGCGGGCGGGCCGCCGGGCACGAGGCGCGGCGCAGTTTAGATGCTGAGCGCGAACTCGTCGCCCGGTGCGGTGGCGCGCTCGCCCGCTTCCGGCCGGCACCGGCCGCCTGCTCTGCGTCAAGACCGCAGCGCGCCGTCCGCGTCTAATGACCTCGGTGCGCCCCCGCCGGGCGCGTTGCCCGTCCGAGGTCCGCCGTGAAGAGACTGCTCACCGTCGCACTGGTCTTCGAAGCTCCGCCGGCACTTGGTTTTCTGTTCTTCCCTGCCGCCACGCTGTCGGCCCTGGCGGGCGTCACCCTCGACACCAGCGGGGTGCCGGTCGCGCGGGTGCTCGGCGCGGCGCTGCTCGCCTTCTGCGTGCTGCTCTGGTTCGCCCGCAAGTCGGACAGCGCCGGGTTCGCCCGCGGCGCCGTCGCCTGCATGCTCGCCTACTACGCCGTCAGCGCCGTGGTCCTGCTGCTGGCGCAACTGTCCGGCCAGATGGGACCGATGGGCTGGGGAATGGTGCTCGCGCACTCGGCGCTCGGGCTCTGGTGTGGCACCGCGCTGCTGAAGGGCTGAGACGGGGCCGCAGGCAGACGAGTTCCTCGACGCCGCGATCGCCGAGGCGCACGCCGGGCTCGCCGAGGGCGGCATAACGATCGGCTCGGAGCTCGTTCACGAGGGCCGCATCGTCGGCCGCGGCCACAACCGTCCGGCGCAGCGGCGCAGGGCGACGGCGGTCATGTCGCATGCGCGGCGGGACGGTCGACGGCGTGTTCCCACACCGGGGCCCCTGCAGCGAGAGGCGCCGGCTGTCGGCGACAGAATGCCGGCAGAGGAAACCGGCTACTCAGCCGCGCCGCAGGTAGGTGACGAAGTCCAGCGCGAAAGATCGCTCGCCGGCCGGTGGCAGGTGCTCGCGCGCGGCTTCGCGCCACTGTGCCGGATCCGGCGCCGGCCAGTGGGTGTCGCCTTCGAAATCGGCGTCGATCTCGGTGACGATCAGCCGGTCGGCAAGGGGTAGCGCCTCGGCGTAGAACTGCGCGCCGCCGATGACGAACACCTCGGCGCTGCCGGCGCACAGTCGCAGCGCCTCGTCGAGGCTCGCCGCGACCTCGGCGCCGGCGGCAGCGAAGCCGGCCTGCCGCGAGACGACGATGCTGCGCCGGCCTGGAAGCGGTCGGCCGATCGATTCCCAGGTCCTGCGTCCCATGACGATCGGGTGGCCCATCGTCGTGCGCTTGAAGAACGCCAGGTCCTCCGGCAGCCGCCACGGCAGCGTGCCGTCGCGGCCGATCACGCCGTTGCGCGCGCGGGCGACGATCAGGGTCAGGCGGGGCGAGGTCATTTCGCGGCGGGGCGTCCGAGCAGGGCCGAGGCGATGGCGAGGATAACGAACAGTGCCGCCGCCCAGTCCTGCCAGCGCGGCACCTCGCCGACGATGGCGATCGCCGAGACGGTGCCGACGATCGGCACCGCCATGATCGAGAAGGCGCTGGCGGTGGGCGGCAGCGTGCGGGCGAGGTTGAACCACACCACCTGCGCCACGCCGTAGTTGATCGCCACGCCCCAGGCGAGCGCGATCCACATCGGCGCCGAGAACTGCCAACCCGGCCACGGCTCGACGAGCGGCGCGATCAGCCAGAAGGCGGCCGAGGAGAACAGCATCATCCACACCGTGATCGCCTGCGTCGACAGCGCCAGCCGCGTGCGGCGCATCAGGATCGTGCCGAAGGCCCACGACAGCGCCGCCAGCTGCATCCAGGCGATGCCGAGCGGCCGGCCTGCCAGTGCCACCACCTCGTGCGCCACCAGCAGGGCGATGGCGACCGCCGCGCAGGCCACGCCGACCAGCACGCGGCGGGTCGGCTTCTCGCCGAAGAACAGCACCGCCAGCACGGCGGTCCAGATCGGCATGGTGAAGCCGAGGATCGCCGCGCGGCCGGAGGCCAGTTCCTGCACGCCGAGGATCGAGAACAGGTGCCAGCCGAGCACGTTGGGCGCGGCGAGCGCCGCCAGAGGCAGCCAGGCGCTGCGCGGCAGTCGCATGTCGTGGCCGCGCGCCGTGAACCAGGCGGCGAGCAGCAGCGCGCCGCCGGTCATCGTCGTCGCGCGGAAGAACAGCGGCGAGAGCTCGCGCAGCGAGAACTTCATGATCGGCCAGTTCAGGCCCCACGCCAGCGTGAGGCCCGCCAGGCCGAGGAGCGCGGCGCCGCGGATCAAGCGCTAGACCGCCACCGGCGCCTTGATGTGCGGGTGCGGGTCGTAGTCGACGATCGCGAAGTCGTCGTAGGCGTAGTCGAACAGCGTCGGCGGCCGGCGCCCGATCGCCAGCTTCGGGTAGGGACGCGGCGCGCGCGCCAGCTGCTCGCGCACCTGCTCGAAGTGGTTGGCGTAGATGTGGCAGTCGCCGCCCGTCCAGACGAAGTCGCCGACGCCGAGGTCGCACTGCTGCGCCACCATGTGGGTGAGCAGGCTGTAGCTGGCGATGTTGAACGGCACGCCGAGGAAGATGTCGCAGCTGCGCTGGTA
>JBHJND010000243.1:0-2137 GCA_048497655.1 Caballeronia novacaledonica | reverse complement strand
TGTCGTCGTTTCGCCTCGATGACGCGCTGCGCGCCGACCCGGCGCGCGCCCGCTCCTGTCGTTTCGAGGCGGCCGGCATCGAGGTCGACCTGTCGCGCAACCTCGTGACCGACGAAACGTGGAAGCTCCTGCTGGCGCTGGCCGAGACGGCGGAACTGCCGCGCTGGCGCGAGCAGCTGTTCGCCGGCCAGCCGATCAACGACACCGAGGGCCGGCCGGCCTGGCACACGGCGCTGCGCACCCCGCCCGCCGATGCCGGCGTGGCGCGCGTGGTCGAGCGAGAGCGAAGCCGCATGCTCGAGTTTGCCGAGCAGCTGCGCGGCGGCCAGGCCAGGGGTTCGAGCGGCAGGTCGTTCGAGACGGTGATCTGCATCGGCATCGGCGGCTCCGACCTCGGCCCGCGGCTGGTGACGGCCGCGCTCGGCGAGGCCTCGGGCCCGGTCCGCCTGCACTTCGTCAGCAACATCGACCCGGCCGAGCTCGACGTCGCGCTGGCGCAGGCGGTGCCGGAGTCGACGCTGGTCGTCGCCATCTCGAAGAGCTTCACCACGCTGGAGACGCTGGAGAACGCCCGTGCCGCGCTCGCCTGGCTGAAGGCGCGCGCGCCCGGCATCGACGTGCGTCGGCACCTGGCCGCGATCACCAGCCAGCCCGAACGCGCGCAGGCCTTCGGCGTCGACGCGAGCCTTGTCTTCACCTTTGCCGAGTGGGTCGGCGGCCGCTATTCGCTGTGGTCCGCCTGCGGCCTGCCGATCGCGGTCGCGCACGGCGCGGCGGCGTTCGACGACCTGCTGCGCGGTGCCGCTGCGCTCGACCGCCACTTCATCGAGGCGCCGGCGGCGCGCAACCTGCCGCTGCTGCTCGGCGCGCTCGGCCTGTGGTATGTGAACTTCTGGGGCTGCCGCTCGCGCGCCGTGATGCCGTACGCGCAGCGGCTGCGCCACCTGCCCGCCTACCTGCAGCAGCTGGAGATGGAGAGCAACGGCAAGCGCGTCGGCCGCGACGGTGCGCCGCTCGACTACGACACCTCGCCGGTGGTGTGGGGCGAGGCCGGCACCACCGCGCAGCACAGCGTGTTCCAGTTCCTGCACCAGGGCACCTTCTTCTCGCCGGTGGACTTCGTCACCGCCGCCGGCTTCGAGAACTCGGGCGAGGCGCGAGAGCGGCTGCTTTATGCCAACGCCCTGGCGCAGGCCGATGCGCTGGCGCTAGGCGAGGCGGCGCTGAAGCCTTCTGGTGGCACCAAGCCGGCATATGCCATCGTGCCGGGCAACCGGCCGAGCAGCTTCATCACGCTGCCGCGCATCGACGCCTTCTCGGTCGGCGCGCTGCTCGCCCTGTACGAGCACCGCACGTTCGTGCAGGGCGTGCTGTGGCAGATCAACAGCTTCGACCAATGGGGCGTGGAGATCGGCAAGCAGCTGCTGAAGCAGTGGCTGGCCGATTGAATGAAGGCCTCGACACACGGACGGTCCGCATGACGACCAAGAAAGTGCGCAAGGCGGTGTTCCCGGCGGCCGGATTCGGCACCCGCTTCCTGCCGGCGACCAAGGCGATGCCGAAGGAAATGATGCCGGTGGTCGACAAGCCGCTGATCCAGTACGCCGTCGAGGAGGCGGCGGAGGCGGGCATCGAGCAGATGATCATCATCACCGGCCGCAACAAGCGGGCGATCGAGGATCACTTCGACCGCGTGCCCGAGCTGGAGCAGGAGCTGCTGGCCAAGGGCAAGCACGAGCTGTACGAGGCGCTGCACTCCGCCACGCCCGAAGGCGTCAGCTTCATCTTCATCCGCCAGTCCGAGCAGCTCGGGCTGGGCCACGCGGTGCTGTGCGCACAGCCGGTGATCGGCGACGAGCCCTTCGCGGTGATCCTGGCCGACGACCTGATCGACGCCTCGCCCGGCGTGACCAACCAGCTGGTGAAGGCCTACGAGCAGTACGGCGCCTCGGTGCTGGCGGTGCAGGACGTGCCGCGCTCGGAGACCGGTCGCTACGGCATCGTCGCCTCGACGCCGCTCGACTCGCACATCGAGCGCGTCACCGGCATGGTCGAGAAGCCCGATCCGGCGGCCGCGCCGTCGACCCTCGCCGTGGTCGGCCGCTACGTGCTGAGGCCGGAGATCTTCGAAGAGCTG
>JBHJND010000242.1:0-8712 GCA_048497655.1 Caballeronia novacaledonica | reverse complement strand
CGGTCGGTGATGTAGCGGTGCGACAGCTCCGCCGCGGCGACGATCGCCGGGTCGGTGATCTCCACCCCGTGGTGCAGCTCGTAGCGCTCCTGCAGGCCGCGCAGGATTGCGATCGTGCTCTCGACGCTCGGCTCGTCGACCAGCACCTTCTGGAAGCGGCGCTCGAGCGCCGCGTCCTTCTCGATGTACTTGCGGTACTCGTCGAGCGTGGTCGCGCCGATGCAGTGCAGCTCGCCGCGCGCCAGCGCGGGTTTCAGCATGTTGCCGGCATCGATCGCACCCTCGGCCTTGCCGGCGCCGACCATCGTGTGCAGTTCGTCGATGAAGACGATGATGCGGCCTTCCTCGGCGGCAATTTCCTTCAGCACCGCCTTCAGCCGCTCCTCGAACTCGCCACGGTACTTCGCGCCGGCGAGCAGCCCCGCCATGTCGAGGGTCAGCACGCGCTTGCCCTTGAGCGTCTCGGGCACCTCGTCGTTGACGATGCGCTGCGCCAGGCCTTCGACGATCGCCGTCTTGCCGACTCCCGGCTCGCCGATCAGCACCGGATTGTTCTTGGTCCGCCGCTGCAGGATCTGGATCGCGCGCCGGATCTCGTCATCGCGGCCGATCACCGGGTCCAGTTTCCCCTGCTGCGCCCGCTCGGTCAGATCGATCGTGTACTTCTTCAGCGCCTCGCGCTGGCCTTCGGCCTCCGCGCTGCCGACGTTCTGCCCGCCGCGCACCGCGTCGATCGCCGATTCGAGCGCCTTGCGGGTCAGCCCGTGCTCGCGCGCCGTGCGGCCGGCCAGCCCCTTGTCGTCGGCCACCGCCAGCAGGAACATCTCGCTGGCGATGTAGGCGTCGCCGCGCTTCTGAGCCTCCTTGTCGGCCTGGTTCAGCACCGTCACCAGTTCGCGGCCGATCTGCACCTGGCCGTCGGTGCCGGTCACCTGCGGCAGGCCCTTCAGGGCGTTGTCGACCGCCGCCGTCATCGCGCCGACATTGGCGCCGGCCCGGGCGAGCAGCGAGCGAGCGCCGCCGTCGGACTGCCGCAGCATGGCGGCCAGCACGTGCAGCGGCTCGATGTACTGGTGATCGGCTCCGACCGCGATCGACTGCGCGTCGGCCAGCGCTTCCTGGAACTTGGTGGTCAGTTTGTCCTGGCGCATGGCTCTTCCGGCGGGTGGGTAATCGACTGTTCCCTAGCTGAGGCTGCAGTCGCCCGATTTCAACGCCCCGATAGAATGCCGCCTCGATCCGGGCCCATCGGCCTGGCCTTTGCGCCAACCCAGTGCTGCGGCTTCGAATTCTGCTTTTCGTCGGGCTCATCGCGCTGGGGGTCGTCGCCAACGCCACCGAGGGACCACTGTCCCGCCAGCCCGGCGCCGCGGCGCCGGGCACGGTTCCCCTGGCCCGCTTCGAGGTCACCGAGAGGCTGCCGCCGGATATCACAAACCTGCTCAACCGGGTCCTGGGCGACGCCGCCGAGGCGGAGTCGATCGATCGCGAGGACGAGGAGCGGATGCTGCGCCGGGTGCGCCGCGACACGCTCGAAGTGCTCGCCACCGAGGGTTACTTCACGCCGACGCTGACCATCCATCCAGACGACGCCGGCGAGGCTCGCTACGTGATCCGGCTCGACCTCGCCCGGCGCACGCGCGTGACCGAGGTGGTGATCGAGGTGACCGGCGAGCTGGCCGGCCGCCGCGAGCAGCTCGAGCGCCTGCGTGCCGGCTGGGAACTGCCGGTCGGCGAGCCGTTCCGCGACGAGCGCTGGTCGACGGCCAAGTCGCGGCTGCTCAACGCGGTGCGCAGCCGCGAATTCGCCGCCGCCCGCCTGGCCGACTCGGTGGCGCTGATCAACGAAGCCGAGGCCAGCGCCCGCCTGCGAATCGAGATCGACTCCGGCCCCGCCTTCGTCCTGGGGCCGGTGGAGGTGCGCGGCCTGACGCGCTACGACAGGCAACTGGTCGACCGCTTCAACCCGTTCGTCGTCGGCGAGCCGTACGACGCAGACAAGCTGCTCGAATTCCAGCGCCGCCTGCAGCGCTCGCCGTTCTTCAGCACCGTGATCGTCGACGTCGACCCGGCCAGGGCCGACGGCAACCGGCTGCCGGTCCGCGTCGATCTGCACGAGGCGCAGACCCGGCGCCTGGCGTTCGCGCTCGGCGTTTCGAGCGACGTCGGCCTGCGCGGCGAGGCCGCCTACCGGCAGGCGATCCTGTTCGGCTTGCCTTACTCGCTGCAGTCGGGTGTCAGCCTCGACCACACGGCGCAGCGGGCCTATGCCGACGTCTACCTGCCGCCCAAGCCCGGCGGCGAGCAGGACGCCTTCGGCGCGCTGTACGAGAACACCGACAACGAAGGCGTCAAGACCAACCGCTGGGCAGTCGGCGCGCAGCGCACGCACAGGCGGGAGGGCGGCGTCGCCTCCTACGACACGCAGCTCGCCCTGAACTTCCAGCACGAGGCGCGCGAGGTGCTGGACGCGCCGGACCAGAACACCATCAACGACACGTTCGCGCTGACCTACGCGTGGACGCGGCGCGCCGTCGACTCGCTGACGATGCCGACGCGCGGCACGCTGCTGACGCTTTCCGGCACGGCCGGCCTCGGGCGCTCGAGCGTCACCGACTTCCTGAACACCGGCTTCGTGCGCGCCTACGGCCGCTTCGCCTACTACTGGCCGCTCAGCCCGCGCGACCAGGTGATCCTGCGCAGCGAGCTCGGCTACGTGGCGGTCGACGACCCGCGGGTGGTGCCCAACGAATTCCTGTTCCGCACCGGGGGGGTTGGCACGGTGCGCGGCTACTCCTTCCAGAGCCTCGGCGCGGTCCAGGGAGCCGCCGTCACCGGCTCGACGGAGATGCTGGTGATGTCGGCTGAGTACGTGCGCTGGCTGTGGAACGACTGGGGCGGCGCCGTGTTCGTCGACATCGGCGACGCCGGCAACAACCTTTTCAGCGAGCCGCTGGCGAGGGGCTACGGACTGGGCGCCCGCTACCGGACGCTGGCCGGCCCGCTGGCGCTCGACGTCGCCTGGGCCGACCGCACGCACAGCGTGCGCGTGCACTTCGCGATCAACATCGCCTTCTGACATGACTGCGCCCGACCCGACGAACCCAGCACCGGCCGCGCCGCCGCCACCGGCCGCCGCGCCTCGACGGCGCCGCCTCTGGGCTCATGCGCTGGCCACCGCCTCGGCCAGCCTGTTGCTGGTCGTGGCGCTGCTCGCCGCCGCGGTCGGCTGGCTGGTCGGCACCACCAACGGCATGAACAGCGTGATCGCGCTGGTCAACCGCTTCGCGCCGGTCAGGATCGAGACGCAGGGCAGCTTCGGCTCGCTGGTCGAGGAGTTCGGTTTCGCCGAGTTGAAGGTCACGGTCGGCACGAAGAAGGTCGTTGCGACCGCGGTGCGCGCAAGGGTGCGCGACTGGCATCGGCAGCCGTTGCAGGTCGACTTCGCGTACCTCGAGGCGGCCGGGCTGCTCGTCGACGTCGTCACCGACGAGATCCCGCTGCAGGACATCGGCGTGCCGTTGCAGTTGTCCGCCGAGCGGGCGGCGCTGGGCAGCCTCACCGTGATCGTCAACGGCAAGCAGTTCAGCCTGCAGTCGATCGAGGGCCGCGCCAACGCCGGACCGACCGGCTACCGGGTCGACGACGGGCGGATCTCCTTCGGTCCCCACACGGCGCGCGCCTCGGCCGAGCTCGGCGCGCGGCGGCCGTTCCCTCTGCAGGCGCAAGGCGAGGTAGCAGCCCGCGTGCAGGACAAGACGGTAAGGGCGGCTGTGCGCGTCGGCGGCTCGCTGGTCGAGATGACCGTCGACGGCGAACTCTCCGGCGCGGCAACCGGCAAGCTGACGGCGATCATCGCCAGCTTCGACAAGCCGGCGGTCCGCTCGGTCGACCTCAACCTGACGGGCGTCGATCCGCACCTGTGGCACCCGTCGGCGCCAACCGCCGACCTCGCGATCAAGGCGAAGCTGGCGCCGAGCCCGGCCATGGACCGGGTCGCGGGCAGCATCGCGATCGAGAACCGGGCGCCGGGGCGGATCGACGAGGGCCGGATCCCGGCGCGCAACGCCACGGCGCAGGTCGAGCTCGATGCGAAGCAGCTGCAGTTCGACGGCGTCGCCGGGCAACTGCTGCAGGGCTCGGTGACTGGCAGCTACTCGGTCGCCTTCGCCGACGGCAGCTGGCAGACCAACGCCCGCCTGGCCGACGTCGACCCGTCGCGCATCCACGGCGCCCTGCAGCCGCTGCGCGTGAGCGGGCAGATGCAGGCGCGCCGCGTTCCCGGCACCATCTTCGTCACCGCCGACCTCGAGCATCGCGGCCAACCTGCGGCGACGCTGACGTTCGACGGCCGCATCACGTCACAGCTGGCGACCATCAACAGCGCCCGCCTGGCGCTCGGCGAAGGCTTTGCCACCGCGGCCGGAAGCATCGAACTGGGCGGACAGCACCGGGCCGACCTGCAGGGAGCGCTACACCGCTTCGAGCCCGGACGCCTGGTCAAGGGCATCGACGCCCGCCTGACCGGCAGCGTGCTCGTCGACGGCGTGCTCAAGCCGAAGCCGGCCGGCCGGGTGCGCTTCGAGATCGCCGACAGCCGCGCCTGGGGCAGGCCGCTGGCGGGCCACGGGCGGATCGACATCGACGCCGCGCAGCGCGTCGACGTAGACGTCGACCTGGCGGTGCGCTCGGCGCGGCTCGAAGCGAAAGGCGGCCTGGGCGCGCCCGACAGGTCGATCGAGGTGACGCTCGACGTGCCGACGGTCGCCGACCTGCTGCCATCGGCGCCGAAGGCAGCGGTCGCCGGCTCGCTCAGGCTCTCGGGCTCGGCGCGCGGCGAGTGGGCGGCGCCCGGATTCGACATCCGCCTGTCCGCCAAGGGCCTGCGCTACGGCGACCACGCACTGGCCAGCGTCGAGGCGGAGGCCGGCTACGGCGGCGGCGCCGACGGGCCGCTGCGCGCGAAGGCCGGCCTGGCCGGCTACAGCTACGCGCCGCAGCCCAGGTCGACGGTGCAGGCAGCGACGCTGTCGGTCGACGGGCGCCTGTCCAGCCACGGCATCCGGCTGCAGGCGACCGCCGACAAGACGCACGCCGCGCTGGTGTACGCCGACGGTGGCTGGCGCGACGACGCGTGGCGCGGGCGGGTGCGCGAGGCGGGCATCGCGCCGCCGCTGGACCTGCGGCTGCTGACGCCGGCCGAGCTGGTCATCGGTGCGCACGGAGCGGAATTCGGGCCGGCCGAGTTCGCCGTGCAACATGTGCTCTTCAAGGACGTTCGCCTGCGCAGCGACGAGTCCGGCTTCGGCACGCAGGGCAGCTTCAGCGGCCTGCAGCCGACGCGGTTCGCCGTGCCGGTCGAAGGCGCGATGGCGCCGGTGCTGGCGCCGACCGGCGAGCGCTCGACCCTGACGTTGCGCGGCGAGTGGGACCTTCGGCTGGCGCACAACACGGTCGACGGCCGCCTGCTGATCCAGCGCAGCGGCGGCGACCTGTATGCCGGCCGCGGCACCGACTCGGCGCTCGGACTCACCGACGCCTGGCTGGAGGCGCACATCGCCGCCAACCACCTCGAGGCCAGCACCCGCATCGAAGGCAGGCGCGGCGGCGGCCTCGGCGCACACATCGACGCCTGGCTGGAGAACTCCGCCGAGGTCGGCTGGCGGCTGGCGCAGGAGCGGCCGTGGCTGATCAGCGGCGCGTTCGACATCGCCACCATGGACTGGATCAACGCCCTGCTGTCGGATCACCTGCGCGCCAACGTGCGGCTCGGCGGCAGGCTGGCCAGCACGGTGCGGATCGAGGGAACACCGGCCAGGCCCTCGGCGTCGGGGCGCATCGTCGGCGAGGACCTGCGGGTCGCCTGGGTCGAACAGGGCGTGCGGCTGGAGAACGGCCGGCTGACGGCGCATCTGCAGGACGACCTGATTGTGCTGGACGAACTGCGCTTCAGCGGGCCGCCGCGGGTCCGCCCGGAAGACCGCCGCGCCGCCGCGGCAGTCCAGGCCGGCGAGGAAGGCTCGTCAGCGCCAGCGGCCAGATCCGCATGGGCGACTTCACCGGCGTCATCCAGGTGGCGGCGAGCAAGCTGCCGCTTCTGCAGAGACCCGACCGCTGGGTCATCGCCTCCGGCGGCGGCAACATCGAGACCACGGCCAGCCACATCCAGCTGAACGGCGCCTTCGCCGCCGATGCCGGCTTCGTCGGCCTGTCGCGCTCGGAACTGCCGTCGCTGTCCTCGGACGTGGTCGTGGTTGAGTCGGAGGAAGACGCCTCGTCGCGCGCCCGGCGGGTGACGCTCGGCTTCGACCTCGGCATCGACCTCGGCGACGCCTTCTTCCTGCGCGGCAAGGGCCTGAACACACGGCTGGAAGGCTCCGTGCGGCTGCGCAGCGCCGGCCGCGGCGCGGTGACCGCGGTAGGCACGATCGCTGCCGTCGACGGCATCTACGAGGGATTCGGCCAGCGACTGAAGATCGCCCGCGGCCGCCTGAACTTCCAGGGCGCGCCAGAGAACCCGGGGCTCGACATCCTCGCCCTGCGGCCCGGGCTGCCGGTCGAGGTCGGCGTGACGATCACGCGCACCGCCTCGGCGCCGCTGGTGCGGATGCACAGCGACCCGCCGATGGCCGACGCCGAGGCACTTTCGTGGCTGGTCCTCGGCCGCGCCCCCGACCAGCAGACGCGCGGCGAGAACCTCGCGCTGGCCCAGGCGGCGGCGGGCCTGCTTGGCGGCAGCGAGGGCTATCCGTCGCGGGTGGCGAGGGCGATCGGGGTCGACGAAATCTCGATCCGCAGCGGCAATCTCGGCATCGCCTCGCTGCTGCCGGCGCGCGGCGTGGCCGGCGCGCTGAGGAGCGAGAACGCCTCCTCGGCCACCGTCGCCGGCGAGATCATCACCATCGGCAAGAACATCAACGAGGTCCTGACGCTGAGCTACCAGCAGTCGATCTCCGACGCGAGCCGCTTCCTGCAGCTCAACTACCAGATTTCGCAGCGGCTGTCGGCGGTGGTCCGCGGTGGCACCGACAGTGCGATCGACCTTGTCTATACGTTCGCCTTCGACTGAGAGCGCCGGGGCGACGGCCCGCCGGCGACTGCTCATCGCCCTCGCCGCCGCGCCGCTCGCCGCCTGCGGGCGCAAGTCGCCGCAGTACGTCGCGATCCCGGCCGGCAGCACGGTGCTGGCGCTTGGCGACTCGCTGACCTTCGGCACCGGCGCCGCTGCCGAGGCGGCCTATCCGGCGCGGCTGGCCGAGCTGACCGGCTGGAGCCTGGTCAACGGCGGCGTGCCGGGCAACACCAGCGCACAGGCACGCGAGCGGCTGGCAGCGCTGCTCGCCGAGCACGCGCCGAAGGCCGTGCTGGTCTCGATCGGCGGCAACGACTTCCTGCGCCAGCTGCCGGAGGCCGAGACGCGCACCAACATCGCGGCCATGCTCGACGAGATCCGCGCCGCCGGAGCGCAGCCGGTGCTGATCGCCGTGCCGCGGCCGGCGGTGATGGCGGCGCTGCTCGGCTCGCTCGACGACCATCCGCTGTACGAGGTGCTGGCCGAGGAACGGCGGGTGCCGCTGTTCGCTGCGGGCTGGGCGAAGGTGCTGTCCGACCCGCGGCTGAAGGCAGACCAGATCCACGCCAACGCCGCGGGCTACGAGCGTTTCGCGCGCGAGTTGCACGGCTACCTGCGCGAGACGGGCATCGCGCCTCGCTGACGGCGCGCAGCCCGTCGGCTCAGGGGCAGCGCGTCGCGACGAAGCGATCGGTCTGCCCGCCGCGCCGGCACCGCCAGGCCCGCTCCACCTCCCGGATCGACCAGGCGCCGGCGGCCGTTCGCTGCAGCGCGACCTCCCATCGCTCCGAGCGAACCGAGTCGTCGAGCAGCCCGTCCCTGAGCACGGTCACGCGCGAAGCCGACGGCGACTCGACGCCCTGGTTGACCTGGATGATGTGCTGCGACGAACCCTCGAACGGTCCGGCGACCGCCAGCGCGATGTCCACCGGCGTCCCACCCCGGGCCGCCAGCGCCGTCGCCTCGGCATACCGCGCCGGGTCGACCCGCTGCATGCCGGCGACCCTCAGGTCCGCCAGCGAAGCGGGCCGGTCGGCCGCCCCGGCGCCTGCAGCGACGAGCGCCGCCGACAGGACGATCCACTTTGCCAGACCGAACATGGTTGCTCCTCTCGTGTTGCGCCGCGAAGCGTACAGGCCAGCGGCGAGTCCGCTCAATAGTCGGCGCGATGCCCGGATCGCGGAAAGCGGCGCGATGTTTGGCGTGCGCCAGGCCTTGAAGCCGGCGGCTGGCCGATCGATCGATAATGCGCTGTTCGCCACTGCGCCATGTCGACGACGAGTCTCTCTGGATTCGCGGGCCGGGCCCCCCAGGGTGGCCGCGTGCTCGTCCGCATCGCGGCCGGGCTGGCGATCGCCCTCGCCGCCATCGCACTGCTCGGCTTCTTCGCCGCGCCCGTCTTCGTCAAGGGCAGGATCGAGGAAGTGCTCACGCAGAAGACGCACCGCAAGGTCACGGTCGAGCGGGTGCGAATCAACCCGTTCACGCTGAGCGCGACGGTGCAGGGCTTCGTCATGCGCGAGCGCGACGCCGAAGCGCCGTTCCTGACCTTCGACGAACTGTTCGTCGACGCCTCGCTGGCCTCGATCTACCGGCTCTCGCCGGTGCTCGACCGGGTGCGCCTGGCGAAACCGCACCTG
>JBHJND010000241.1:0-5148 GCA_048497655.1 Caballeronia novacaledonica | reverse complement strand
CGCGGCGCACCAGGAGCGCGCCAACTGGCGTCGGCCTCGATCACTCGAGCCGGCGATTGCGGAAGATCAAGCGTTGGCGGGACGGCTCGTCCTCACCACGAGCGGCGGACAGCGGGGCACCACGAGCGAGACGCCGGGTTGCCCCGTTGCGCTCATGTCCGCCGGCACCTGCCTTCGGCAGGCGCAACGGAGTCGATTCAGTATTTCGCCTGAACCTTTTCCAGTTGTTCCTTGGAAATGCCCGGCACGTCGCCGCGCGCCTTGAAGCGGTTGAGGTTCCAGGCGCCTTCACCGAGCCAATCCTTGATCAGCTTCAGGTTCTTCGCCCTTTCCTCATCACTTGCGCCGAGGAATTGATACATGTTGCCCGGCTTGCCGCCAGCGGCCTTGCCGTCGTCGAGTCGCCGCTGCATCGCGCCGGTGGCGGGCCAGACGACGTACGACATGAAGTGGGGGTACGTGTCCATACGCGGCGCAACGGACCTGCGCTTGTCCTCAGGCATTAGCGACCAATCGTTGTATTCGGGTGCACTGGCACCGTGGCACGTGCCGCACTTCGCGGCAATCATCGGCCCGACGTCCTTTCGCCACGTCACGTCCTGCGCGATCGCTCCGGTCGTCAATCCAGCAAGCATCAGCAACGCGAACCTGTTCTTGAGCATTTGCGACTCCTCCTCGATTGCGGCAGCGAGTACCGTAGGGACGAACATCGCGCTGCACCTTGACCGTGGTCAAGAGCGGCAAGCGCCGCCGCAACTCGGTTCGCACTCGCCGGACGGTGTCGCCGTCGGCTGCGAACTCAGCGCAGGCAGTCGCCGCAGCCCAGCCGCACGACCGGACATGGTGTCGAACGGGGGCATAGGTGGCTCGCCACTAAGCGGTCACCGACCGGAGAGCCGACGCTCCGACCTCCTCAGAACGACCCGAAGCCGAATTTCCTGCCGCCGGTCTACGGCGGACCGAGAGCGGACTCTGCCTTCAATACTCTGCGCAGGGACCCGAAGCGAAGGCGATATTGAGCCAAGGTCATGCCGACCTTCTTGCGGAACAAGCGCCCGAAGAAGCTCGGGTCTTCATAGCCAACTGCATTGGCGATCGCCTCCACCGCCATGTCCGTGGTCTCCAGCATCTGCTTGGCTTCCTCGACGCGCAGCGCCTGCACGTAGTCGAGAGGCGTGAGTCCGGTCGCGTTGCGGAAACGTCGCACAAAGGTACGCGACGGCAGCCCCGACAACTTGGCGAGTTCGGACACTGGTGATGCGACACGGTAATTGTCGGCGATCCAATCCTGGCACTTGCCGATGACCGCATCGGCGGACTTCCGGCGCGGCAGGAGCGCGGCATACGGCAACTGCCCAAGATCGTGCCATTGCAGCATGTAGACGCGCGCCACCTCGATGGCTTCCTTCAGCCCGACGTAGCGGGCTATCAGGTACAGCGCGAGATCCTGCCAATTGGACCCACCGCCGGCCATCACCACCCGCTGCCCCTTGCCTCCCAGCACCAGGGACTGCCGGATGTTGACCCTCACCCCGGGATAGTTGTTGGTCAGGCTCTGGACCCAACCCCAATGAATCGTCGCCTCGCAGTTGCTCAGCAGCCCTGCCTCGCCGAGCAGCACGGCACCCGAACAGGCGCTGGCCACAATGGCGCCACCGTCGAAGGCCTTCTTGATCCACGCCGCCTCGGCGGGAAACTGGCCGGCAACGCGTTCGCCCGGATTCACGAAGAAGTCCGGAATGCACACGATGTCCGGCAATGGGCTGTCGTTGAAGTCGTGATGCGGCTTGATCCAGATGCCGTTGGCCGCCGGCACGCCGGCAAGGGCGCGGGCCACGATGAAGGGCGACACGCTCTGCTCGCCAGCGACTCCGGAGGTAATGAAGGCGAAGTCCCTCCCGGGCGACGACAGGAGATCGAACATGCCGTAGAGCGTCGAGGCGGTGACGTCGGGCACGCCGAGGATCGCGACCTTCAGAGGCTGTCTTGGCGTCGGCATGGCAGAAACGAACCGTTTGTTGCGCTAATGACTCTAGTTCGACTGCCGTCGGCTGGCTAGAGTGGGGACATGACGAGATCGCTGAACCCGGACCACGTAGCCCAGCTCCGCGCTGGCCTGCGCGGCGAGGTCATCGAACCCGGGGACGTCTCCTACGACGAAACCCGGATTGTCTGGAACGGCATGATCGACCGCCGACCCGCGCTCATCTGCCGGCCGAAGAACGCCGCGGATGTCGTCGCGGCCGTCAACTTCGGCCGTGACAACGGGCTGGCGATCTCGATTCGGTCGGGCGGCCACAACGTGGCAGGTTACGCCGTCGTCGACGCCGGCCTGATGATCGACATGACGCTCATGAACGGGGTGTGCATCGATCCGGAAAACCGCCTTGCCCATGTCGATGGTGGCGCTCTATGGCTCGATGTCGATGCAGCCTCGGCGCCTTTCGGGCTCGCCACACCCGGCGGGCTGATATCGGCGACCGGTATTGCCGGGCTGACGCTATCGGGTGGCATCGGCTGGCTGCGCGGGCGCCATGGTCTGAGCTGCGACAACCTGATGGCCGCCGACGTCGTAACCGCCAATGGCCGCCTCGTACATTGCAGCGAGAGCTCGAATGCGGACCTGCTGTGGGGACTGCGCGGCGGCGGCGGCAACTTCGGCGTGGTCGTGTCCTTCGAATTCCGGCTCCACCGAATCGAACCCGAACTGATGTTCTGCGGGCCCGCCTATCCGGAGGATCGCGCCAGCGAGATCCTTCCGCTGTGGCGCGACTTCATGGCAACCGCCCCCGATCAGCTGAGCGGACTGGCCGAGTTCTCGACTCTGCCCGACGATCCATCGCTGCCGCCGGCCGCGCGCAAGCAACGAGTGGTGGCGTTGGCCCACGTCTACGACGGCCCGGCCGAGGAAGGCGAGCGCGTGGTCGCCCCCTTGCGCAATTTCGGCACGCCGCTCGTGGATTTCTCCGGGTGCATGCCCTACCGCACGATCCAGACTTTGTACGACGGGATCTTTCCCAAGGGGCGCGACCGCTGCTACTGGAAGTCCACCTATCTGAAGTCGCTCGACGACAGCACCATTGGCGACATCACTGCTCACCTGGCGCAGCGGCCCTCCGAAATGACCTACTCCTCGATCTGGAAGTTCGCCGGCGCCATGCAACGGGTGGCTGCCGACGCAACGGCCTTCGGCGACCGCTCGGCGCCCTTCATGCTGAGCATCGACGCCATCTGGTCGGATCGTCGCGACGACGACGTCAATGTGTCGTGGGTGCGCAGCTTCTGGAATGACATGCAGCGTCACTCGACCGGCCGCTTCTACCTGAACTTCACCGGCCTCGGCGAGGATGGCGATCTCGTGCGCCAGGCGCTCGGCGACGCAACCTACGCCAGGCTGCAGCAGGTCAAGCGCCGGTACGACCCGCAGAACCTGTTTCATCTCAACCAGAACATCACGCCAGCGCGGTCGTGATCGCCGCCACCATCGAGGATTCCCCCATGCCAACTCCTCTGGACATCCTGCAGAACCCCGTTTCCCTGACCGTGCTCGCGATCTACGCGGCGCTGATCGGGCTGGAAGCCCTGTTTCCCGCTCGATCGCTGCCGCGGGTGTCGGGCTGGCGGACCCGCGCCCTGCTGGTCTTCGCGCTGTACTTCTTCCTGTCTTCCTACCTGCCGTTGCTGTGGGACGAGACGCTGGCCCGGTACCAGATCTTCAACATGGAGTCGCTGAACCCCTTCGTTGGCGCCGCAGTCGCGGTGTTGGGATTCGAGTTCCTGGTCTACTGGTGGCACCGGGCGATGCACCGCACGAATTGGCTGTGGCGCGGCTTCCACCAGATGCACCACAGCGCCGAGCGGGTCGACGCCTTCGGCGCGTTCTACTTCAGTCCGCTGGACGTCATCGGCTTCACCATGCTCAGCAGCCTGACGCTGACCATCGGCGTGGGGCTGAGCGCCGAGGCAGTCAGTTACTTTCTCTACATCACGACGCTGTTGGCCGCCTTCCAGCACACCAACGTCCGCACGCCGCAGTGGCTGGGCTACTTCGTGCAGCGCCCCGAGAGCCATAGCGTGCACCACCAGCGCGGCGTGCACCGGTGGAATTACAGCGACCTCCCGCTCTGGGACATCGTGTTCGGCACTTTCCGCAACCCGAAGGACTTCGCGGCCGAGACGGGGTTCTACGACGGCGCCTCGGCCAAGATTCCCCAAATGCTGCTCTTCCGGGACGTGGCCGGCGCCGGCTACGACCCAGCTGCGCCGGATAGCTGAACCGCCGAGGTGACAGGACCAAGCGTGCGAGGCAAAGATCGGCACGCCGGGCAAGACCGTCGCGCCGGACAGCGTGTCAGGCCGGACTACCGTCGAGACAACTCAAGAAAAGTCAGCGCCGATCAGGTCGATCCGATCGGTGCACAGCGCGTCCACCCCCCAGCCGAGTATCTCGCGCGCCCGCGCCGGGTCGTCGACCGTGTAGCAGAACAGCCAGTAGCCGGCGTCCTTGACAGCGCGCGCCTTGTCCCGGGTCAGCGTCTCGTGGTCCGTGTGCAGGCTCACACAGCCGAGTTCCTCGAGTTCCGCCGCGAAGTTCTCCGGCACGTCGTCGACCAGGTAGCCGCGCGGGAGACTCGGCGCCGCGGCGCGCGCCGCCAGCAGCGCCTCGCGGCCGAACGACGACAGCAGCGGCGCCTGCAGCACGACGCTTTCCGCCCGGTCGCCGCCGGGGCGCAGCAGGTCGCGGTAGCACTGCGCCGCCGTGCGCGCGACCACTTCGCCGATGTGTGTACTGCGGTCGGCGTAGCGCTTGATCTCCAGGTTCATCCAGATGCCCTGCGCACGGCAGAAGGCAATGACCTCGGTGAGCTTCGGCACCGGCTCGCCGCGGTACTGCGGCCCGAACCAGCTTCCGGCGTCGAGCCGCGCGATCTCATCGGCCGTCGCCTCGGCCACCGCGCCGGCACCATCGGTGGTGCGCTCCAGCGTGCGGTCGTGGATCACCACTGGCACCCCGTCGCGCGTCAGCCGCGCGTCGATCTCGATGGCCCGGAAGCCCATCGCATGGCTGCGGCGGATGGCGGCCAGCGTGTTCTCCGGCGCCAGCCTGCCGGCGCCGCGGTGGGCCTGGATGCGCGGCCACGGCCAGGG
>JBHJND010000240.1:0-11026 GCA_048497655.1 Caballeronia novacaledonica | reverse complement strand
CCAGGCGGCGCGGTTGCACATGAAGCCGGCGATCAGCAGCAGCGCCGGCCGCTGCGGCTCGCGCGTCAGCTGCGGCTCCGGAAAGCCGGAGCGCCACGGCTGCCGCCACATAAACAGGCGCAGCGATACCGACGCCTCCTGCAGCCACATGCGCAAGACGCGCGGCAGCGACTGCCGCGGCGAGCGCGGATCGGCGGCGGCAGCGACCGTGAACTCGATGGCCAGCAGCGCGGTCACGAGCAGCACCGGCGCCGTCACCGCGGCCAGCGCCAACTGCCACGGCTCGACCGGCTCGGGCAGCAGCCAGATGGCGAGCGCCGCGCCGGCCAGTGGCACGCCGATCGACCAGCACCGTTGCAGCGCGACGATCGTCACCTGCGCGCCTGCGCCTGCCCCACCGGGTCGATGTCGAGGTACTTCCAGAACTGCCGCATCACCGGGTGGCGCTGGTAGCCGTACAGCCACGGGTGCCACAGGCTGGTGCCGATCCGGTGCACGATCGGCCGCAGCGGCGCGTAGGCGGCGGCGATGCGGTTCATCTGCGCGTACAGCGCGTCACGCTCTGCACCGTCGGGCAGCACCTTGGCCTTCTCGAACAGGGCGTTGAACTCGGGATGGTCGAAGCGCGAGTGGTTCGACTGGCCTTTGTTCGGCCCGTAGAGGATCTGGTAGAAGGTGTCGGCGTCCGGGTCGCCGGCGAGCCAGCCGAGCCCCCACATCATCAGCTTGCCGGAGCGCGACTCGCGCAGCAGTTCCGGCCACTTGGCCTTCCTGAACTCGATGCGCAGGCCGATCGCGTCCATCGACCGCCGCCAGACCTCGTCGTTGACCTTCGACTGGCCGTCTGGCGTCGAGCCGATCTCGAGCACCAGCTTCGCCCCGTCGGGCATCTCGCGATAGCCGTCGCCGTCGCGGTCGACGTAGCCGTAGGTGTCGAGCAGCGCCTTCGCCTTGGCCGGGCTGTACTCGGCCAGCGGGCCGACGAACTTCGGATCGGCGCCGATCGCGTCCGGCGGCACCGTGCTCTGCGCCCGCCGCGCCTGGCCGCGGTAGATCTGCAGCACGCTGGAGTCGATGTCGTAGCCGAGCGCGATCGCCCGTCGCAGGGCGACCTTCTCCGGCGCGTAGCCGCCGAGCACCGGGTGCTCCATCGCGAAGTAGATGAACGCCAGGTCAAGCTCGGTCGTGCGGTCCATCCGGATGCCGCGCGCCGCCAGGTTCGGCGCCAGCCTGCCGTTGGGGATGGTGGTGTTGACGAAGTCCGCCGGCACGCCGGTGATCAGGTCGTGCTCGCCGTTCAGGAAGGCGAGAAAGCGGGGCTGGTTCTCCTCAATGATGTAGACCTCGACGCGGTCGATCATCGGCAGCTTGCGGCCGCGCAGCCGCGCGGCGATCTCCTGCTTCAGCGGGTCGCCGTCGGGCGGATGTGGCTCGTAGAAGTGCTCGCGGTAGCCGGGGTTGCGCTCGAGCACGATGCGCGACGAGCGGCGCCACTCGGCCAGCCGGTAGGCGTTGGTGCCGACCGGATGCTGCATGATCTTCTCGCCGTAGGCCTCGACCACCTCGCGCGCCACCGCGCAGCTCAGGTTGCAGTTGGTCAGGTCGTAGATGAAGTTCGGGTACGGCTCGGTGAAGCGGACCTGGTAGGTATAGCGGTCGAGCACGCGCAGTCCCTCGACCTCGCGGTCGTAGTCGAACCGGCCGCTCTTCTGGGCCGCAGCGCGCAGCCCGGCGACGCCGGGCACCCGGTTTTCGAGCAGGTAGAGCTGCTGCGACTTGAACTTCGGATCCCAGTGTCGCTTGAGCGAATAGACCTGGTCGGCGGCCGTCAGCTCGCGCCGCTGCCCCTTGAACGCCGGATCGTCGGCGAAGTAGGTGCCGGGCTTCAGGCGGATCGTCCAGACCAGGCCGTCGGCCGAGACCTCGGGCAAGGCCGCCGTGTTCGCGATCACCTTGACCGGCCGCGCCAGGTAGTCGTAGGTGAGCGGCGCGTCGAAGATGTGCGACAGGAGGATGCTCGAATAGACGTCGTTGATCTGCGCCGGATCGAGGCCGGTCTCGGCGACCGGAAAGGCATAGCGCAGCACCTTCTGCTGCGCCGGCGCCGGCGCGGCGGCCAGCAGCGCGGCGAGGGCGAGGGCAAACGGCGTGGCGAACTTGCGGAGATTCATCGAGCGGCGGCTTGGGCGGGTCGGCGGCGGCGGCGATTATCGCCCCGCCGCCTGCGCCACCGGGTCGACATCGATGAACTTCCACCAGCCGCGCAGGAACGGGTGGCGCAGGTAGCCGGTCAGCCAGGGCTGGACCATGCCGATGGCGACCTGGTGCACGCGCACCTTGATCGGCGCATAGGCCACCAGCAGCCGCACCTGCTCGCGCAGCAGCGCGTCGCGCTGCGGGCCGTCGGGCAGGTTGCTCTGCCGCTCGTGCAGCTCGTTGAATGCCGGCAGGTCGAAGCGCGAGAAGTTGCCGTAGCCCTTGTTCGGACCGTAGACGAGGTCGAGGAACTCACCGCCGTCGGGGCTGCTCGCCGAGTTGCCCAGCTGCCACAGCATCATCCTGCCGGCGCGCGCCTGGCGCAGCAGCTCCGGCCACTGGCCGTAGCGGAACGCCATGCGGATGCCGACGGCGTCCATGTTGCGCTTCCACAGCTGCTGCGTCTCGCGGCCTCGCCTGTCCGGCGCGCTGGCCAGCTCGAGCACAAGCGGCGAGCCGTCGGGTCGCTCGCGCCAGCCGTCGCCGTCGCGGTCGACGAAGCCGTAGGTGTCGAGCAGTGCCTTGGCGCGCGGCCGGTCGAAGACGTTCATGCCGCTGACCCACGCCGGGTCGTAGCCGCTGGTCCGCGGCGGTATCGGCCCCTGCGCCAGCACCGCCTGGCCGTGCCACAGCAGGCGGATCTCCTCCTCGACGTCCCAGGCCAGGCCAAGCGCGCGGCGCAGCGCGACCTGCGGCGGCGTGTAGCCGCCGACGACCGGGTCGTCCATGTTGAAGTAGGTGAAGGCGATCGAGGAGACCACCTGGCGGTCGATGCGCAGACCGCGCCGCGCCAGCCCCGGGGCGAGCACGCCGTCGGGCGCGGCGGTGCCGACGAATTCCTGCGGCACGTTGCCGATCAGATCGTGCTCGCCGTTGAGGAAGGCCAGCCAGAGCGGCTGCGACTCCTCGACGATGTAGACCTCGACGCGGTCGACCATCGGCAGCCGCCGGCCGCGCAGCCGCCCGGCGATCTCCTGCGCCACGTGGTCGCCGGCGGCGGGCTGCTCGTCGTAGAAGTCGGGGCGGTAGCCGGGGTTGCGCTCCAGCACCAGCCGCGAGGAGCGCCGCCACTGCGTCAGGCGGAACGGCCCGGTGCCGACCGGGTGCTGCATGATGGCGTCGCCGTGGAACTCGACCACCTCGCGCGCGACGGCGCCGGCCACCGCGTGGTCGGCCAGCAGGTTGACGAAGCGCGGCCGAGGCTCCTGCAACCGGACCTGCAGCGTGTAGCGGTCCGGCGCGCGCAGCCCTTCGACCTCGCGGTCGTAGTCGAAGCGGCCGGTCTTCTGCGCCTGCGCGCGCAGCCCGGCCATGCCGAGAATGCCGGCACGCTCGAAGGTGTTGTAAAGGGGGCTCTTGGTGCGCGGGTCGAAGAAGCGCTTGATCGAGTAGACGTAGTCGGCCGCCGTCAGCTCGCGCCGTTGCCCGCCGAAGGCGGGGTCGTCGGCGAAGTAGATGCCCGGCCGCAGGCGGATGGTGAATGTGCGGTAGTCGTCGCCGACCTCCGGCAGCGCCGCCGCCGTGCACGGCTTGAGCGCCACCGGGCGCGCCAGGTAGTCGTAGGTGTACGGCGCCTCCAGGATGTTGGCGACGATGGTGCGCGAGTACAGGTCGTTGATCTGCGCCGGGTCGAAGCCGGTCTCGGCGACCGGAAAGCCGTAGCGCAGTGTCTTCGCCTGCTGCACCTGCTGCGCCTGCTGCGCCTGTGCGGCGGCCAGGCCGGCGGCCGACAGGCCGCTGCCGAGCAGGAAGTCGCGCCGATGCATGTTGCGCTGCGCGCCGGCGTCCGCGCCCTCAGGGGCGACCCGCCGTAGCGTCGTCGAGGTCGACGAACTTCCAGAACTCGCGCAGCACCGGGTGCTTGCGAAAGCCGACGACGCGCGAGTGCATCAGCGCCGTTTCGATCGGCGTGATGCTCGGGCGCAGCGGCGCGTAGGCGAAGTGCAGCCGGTTCATCTCGCGGTAGAGCCGCTCGCGCTCCGGCCCGTCGGGAAGCTGGGCCGCCTGGGCAAACAGGTGGTTGAACTGCGGCAGGTCGAAGCGCGAAGTGTTCGACTGGCCGGCGTTCGGCCCGTACAGGATGCCCATGAAGTACTCGCCGTCGGGCATCGGCCCGGACCAGCCGCCGCTGAACATCATCAGCTTGCCCGCCCGCGAGTCGCGGATCAGCTCCTGGAACTTGCCCTTGCGGAAGTCGATGCGGATGCCGACCGCGCTCATGCTCTTCTTCCACAGTTCGTCGGCGTTGCGCGCCAGCTGCGTCGACGGCGAGGCGAGCACCAGCACCAGCGGCTTGCCGTCGGGCTGCTCGCGCCAGCCGTCGCCGTCGCGGTCGACGTAGCCGTAGGTGTCGAGCAGCGCCTTAGCCTTGGCTGGGTTGTGCTCGGCCAGCGGGCTCTTCAGCGCCGGGTCGAAGCCGATCGCCCCCGGCGGCAGCACCGACTGGGCGGCGATCGCCTGGCCGCGGGCGTTGATGCGGATCGCCGCGTCGATGTCGTACGCCAGCGAAATCGCCCGGCGCAGCGCGGTCCGCTCCGGCGTGTAGCCGCCGACCACCGGGTCGTTCATGCCGAAGTAGGTGAAGGCCACCGACATCGCCGGCACGCGGTGGATCCGCACGCCGCGGCGGGCGAGGTTGCCGGACAGCCGGCCGTCGGGCGCGGCGGTCAGCACGAACTCGGCCGGCACCACCTCGATCAGGTCGTGCTCGGCGTTCAGGAAGGCCAGCCAGCGCGGCTGCGCCTCCTCGACGATCGACACCTCGACGCGGTCGACCATCGGCAGCGCGCGCCCGGCCAGCGCGTCGGCGATGCGCTGGCCCTCGGCGTCGTCGGCCGGTGCCTGCGCCTCGTAGCGCTGGGCGCGGAAGTTGGGGTTGCGCTCGAACACCATCTTCGACGAGCGCGCGTAGCGGGTCAGGCGGAAGGCGTTGGTGCCCACCGGATGCTCGGCGATCCGCTCGCCGTAGGCCTCGGCCACTTCGCGTGCCACCGCGCAGGCGAGCGGGCACAGGGTCAGGAAGTAGGTGAAGTTGGGCGCCGGTTCGGCGAGTTCGATGCGCAGCGTGTAGCGGTCCAGCGCGCGCAGCCCCGGCACTTCGCGGTCGTAGTCGAAGCGGCCGGTCGCCTCGGCTTCCTTGCGCAGCGCCGCCATGCCCTTGATGCGGGTGTTGATCAGGTAGAGGTTGGGCGACTTGATCTTCGGGTCCCAGTGCCGCTTCAGGGAGTAGACGTAGTCGACCGCCGTCAGCTCGCGCTTGGCTCCCTTGAAGGCCGGGTCGTCGGCGAAGTGGATTCCCGGCCGGATGCGCACGGTCAGCGTGCGGCCCCCATCGCCGATCTCGGGCAGCGCCTCGGCGGTGTTCGGCAGCAGCCTGGCCGGGCGGGCGAGGTAGTCGTAGGTGTACGGGGCGTCGAAGATGTTGGCCAGCATCGACACGGTGGGCACGTCGCCGGCGGCGGCCGGATCGAGGGTCGACACCGGCGTGCCGAGCGCGTAGCGCAGCACCTTGGGCTCGCCGGCAAGCGCCGCGCCGGCGAGCGCGGCGCACAGGCAGGCGAGGATCCGGGCGAGGGTCATTGCGTGCGGGGACTGAGGCGGGCGCGGCGATGATAAGGGGCGGCAGCGGCGGCTCAGCGCGAGACGTCGATGCGGTCGAGCCAGCGCAGCGTCGGCCGCCGCAGGTAGCCGGTGATCCACGGCTGCACGAGGTCGTTGACCTGCGGCGTGCTGTGCAGGCGCAGCGGCGCATAGGCGGCGGCGAGGCGGTCCATCTCGCGCAGCAGGCGGTTGCGCCCGGGGCCGTCGTCGAGCACCGAGGCCTGCTCGAACAGGCGGTCGTAGGCGGGCAGGCGGAAACGCGCGTCGTTGGCGCTGCCGGCATTCGGGCCATAGAGCAGCTGCACGTAGTCGAGCGCGTCGCCGCTGCCGCCGATCCAGCCGAAGGCGGCCATCATCGCCGTGCCGGCGTTCACGGCGCGGATCATCTCGGCGAAGACCAGCTTGCGGAAGTCGATCCGTATGCCGATTGCGTCCATGCTCCGCCGCCACAGTTCGTCGAGTTCGCGGCCGGTGCCGGTCGGCGTGGAGGTCAGCTCGAGGGCGAGCGGCCGGCCGTCCGGAAATTCGCGGTAGCCGTCGCCGTCGCGGTCGACGAAGCCGTAGACGTCGAGCAGCGCCCGCGCCCGCGCCGGGTCCGATTCGCCGAGCGGGCTGACGAAGGCCGGGTCGTAGCCGTTGGCCAGCGGGCCGACCAGCGTGTGCTGCGGCCGCGCGTGGCCGCGCTGCACGACCGCGATCTCGGCGGCGAGGTCGAAACCGAGCGAGATCGCCCGTCGCAGCGCCACCTGCTCCGGCGCCATGCCGCCGACCACCTCGCTGCCGAAATTGAAGAACGTGTAGCGGATGCCCGGCGAAGGTTGCCGCTCGAGCGACACGCCTGCCGCCGCCAGGTGCGGCGCGACGCGGCCCTCGGGCGTCACCGCCAGGTGCAGGAACTCGGCGGGCACGCCGCGCAGCAGGTCGAGTTCGCCGCGCAGGAACGCCAGCCAGCGCGGCTGCGCTTCGTTGATCAGCAGCAGTTCGACCCGGTCCAGCAGCGGCAGCCGGCGGCCGTGCAACCGGGCGGCGATGGCCGCGCCCTGCGCGTCGCCGGGCTCGGCCTGTTCGTCGTAGCGCTCGTCGCGAAAGGTCGGGCTGCGCTCGAGCACCACGCGGCTGCCGCGAACCCAGCGCGCCAGCACGAACGGGCCGGTGCCGACGGGATGGTCGCGCACGCGGTCGCCATGGCGCTCGACCACCTCGCGCGCCACCGCGCACGCCACCTGGCACACCGCGAGCAGGTTGCGCAGGTTGGGCATCGGTTGGGTCAGGCGGATGCGCAGCCGGTAGCGGTCGAGTGCCTGCAGCCCGTCGATCGGGCGGTCGTAGTCGAAGCGGCGCGTGCGCTCGGCCTCGGCGCGAAGTTCGTCGAGCCCCCGGATGCGGCCGGCGATCTGCTGGTAGCCGAGCGAGATCGAGCGCGGATCGGCCAGGCGCTTGATCGAGTAGACGTAGTCGGCGGCCGTGAGTTCGCGCCTGCGGCCGGCGAAGGCCGGGTCGTCGGCGAAGTGGATGCCGCGGCGGATCTCGATCGTCCACTCGAGGCCGTCGTGGCTGACCTGCGGCAGGCCGGCGGCGGTGTTCGGCACCGGTACGAATCCCCTGCGCAGGTAGGCGAACCGGTACGGCGAATCGAAGATGTTCGACGTCACCAGTCCCGAGACGGTGCTCTGGTAGGTGGCCGGGTCGAAACCGTCGCCGTCGGTCTCCACCGCCAGGCGCAGCGTCTTCGGCGACGGCTGCGCGGCAACCGCCGCGCACAGCAGAGCGGCGAGCGCGAATGCGCCCGGCCGGATGGTGCGGGAGGACTTCGCTGGCGGAGCGTCAGGCATCGGCGCAATCGTGCCACCGAGGGCGCGGCGCGTCGCGGCAAGGGTTCTCTCGGGGCGGCCGGCGTGCCCGGGGGCATCGTCTGGCTCGCGCCGGGCCGGTGTACAGTCGCGCCCCAGCATGCTTTCCTACGTCATCCGCAGAACCTGGCAGATGGTGCCGACGCTGGCCGGCGTCGTGCTGCTCATCTTCTTTCTGTTCAAGTTCTTCGGCGGCGATCCGGCGGAGATCCTCGCCGGCCAGGTCGCCACCCAGGAACAGATCGAGTCGATCCGCCGCCAGCTCGGGCTGGACCAGCCGTGGTGGGTCCAGCTGTGGATCTTCGTCAAGCAGATCGTCTCGTTCGACTTCGGCAAGAGCTGGATGACCAACGAGCAGGTCTCCAGCATCTTCGCCTCGCGCCTGCCGGCCTCGCTGACGGTGATGGTGCCGATCCTGGTCCTCGAGGTGTGCCTGGCCATCCCGCTGGCGATGGCGGTGGCCTATTTCCGCGGCACGCTGATCGACCGCACGGTGGTCATCGCCTGCGTGCTGGCGATGTCGATCTCGTTCCTCGTCTACATCATCGTCGGCCAGTACTTCTTCGCCTTCCGTCTCGGCTGGTTCCCGGTGCAGGGCTGGAGCGACAGCTTCTGGAGGAACCTGACCACCTATGCGCCGCTGCCGATCATCCTCGCCACCATGGTCAGCCTGGCGCCGCAGACGCGCCTTTACCGGACCTTCTTCCTCGACGAGATCGGCCACGACTACGTGCGCACGGCGCGCGCCAAGGGGCTCGACGAGAAGCGGATCATGTTCACCCACGTGCTGCGCAACGCGCTGATCCCGATCCTGACCTACGTGGCGCTGCTGCTGCCGGGCATCTTCGCCGGCGCCTTCCTGATCGAGATCTTCTTCTCGATCCCGGGGCTGGGCCGCGAGATCTACCTGGCGGTGAACCGCAGCGACTACCCGGTGATCCAGGCTGTGACGGTGTACCTGGCGGCGCTGACGATGGTCATCAACCTGGTCACCGACGTGCTTTACAAGTTCGTCGACCCGCGCGTGGTGCTGCGCTAGATGGCCGCCGTCGCGCAGGAGATCGGCGGCGCTTCGGCGCAGCGCTCGCAGGGCGTCTGGGCGGCGGCGTGGACGCGGCTGAAGGCCGACCGCGTCGGCATGGTCTGCCTGGCCGTGGTCGCGGCCTTCATGGTGCTGATCCTGCTCGCCGCGGCGGGGGTGGTCGCCGGCGGCTGGCAGGTCGAGAAGGGCGTGCCGTACGCCAATCCGTCGTTCGTCGGCGATGCGCCCAACGTCGAGGCACAGTCGGTCGATCTCGCCGCACCGAAGGGGCCCCCGGTCGACATCAGCGACATCGACCCGCTGGCGCCGAAGTACGGCGAGTGGAACCGGCGCGCCGCCGAGATCCAGGTCAGCTCGCCGCCGCGCGCCGAGACGCTGCCGTTCGGCGGCGACCGCTGGGGCCGCGACGTGCTGGCCAAGGCGATCAAGGGGGCGCAGATCTCGATCTTTGTCGGCGTGTTCGCCGCCGTGCTGGCCACCTGCATCGGCACCGTGCTCGGCGCCATCGGCGGCTACTTCGGCGGCCGCGCCGGCGACTTCCTCGAGTGGGTCTACAACGTCTTCACCGCCATCCCGGGCATCCTGCTGATCTTCGCCTTCGCCGCGGTGGTCGGCCGCGGCATCGACACCGTGATCTACATCCTCGGGCTGACCGGCTGGACCGGCATCTACCGGCTCGTTCGCGCCGAGTACATCAAGCACTCCTCGCGCGAATACGTGCGTGCGGCGCAGGCCATCGGCGCCTCGCACGGCTCGCGGATGTTCGTCCACATCCTGCCCAACATCAGCCATGTGGTGCTGGTGCAGCTGTCGCTGCTGGTGGTCGGCTTCATCAAGTCCGAGGTGATCCTGTCGTTCCTCGGGCTGGGCGTGCCGATCGAGATGGTCAGCTGGGGGACGATGCTCGCCGAAGCGCAGACCGAGCTGGTGATCGGCAAGTGGTGGCAGCTGGCCGCGGCGACGCTGTTCATGGCGGTGTTCCTCACCGCCTTCTCGCTGCTGACCGACGCGCTGCGCGACGCGCTCGACCCGAAGCTGCGTTAGCGGGAACCGCCAGGATGAGCGACCTCGTCTCGGTGCGCGACCTGCGCGTGTCGTTCCGGCTCGGCAAGCACAAGGTCGTCGAGGCGGTGCGCGGGGTGAGCTTCGCGGTGCCGGAGAACTCCACCGTGGCGCTGGTCGGCGAGTCGGGCTCCGGCAAGAGCGTCTCGGCGATGTCGATCGTGCGCCTGCTGCCGGAGAACGCGATCGTCGATCCGGCGAGCCGCATCAAGTTCGGCGGCGCCAACCTGCTCAGTGCGCCGATCGAGCGGCTGCGGCGGATCCGCGGCAAGGACATCACGGTGGTGTTCCAGGAGCCGATGAGCTCGCTGAACCCGGTGTTCACCGTCGGCATGCAGATCGGCGAGGTGCTTCGCCTGCACATGAGCCTGTCGGCCAGGCAGGCCAGGGACCGGGTCGTCGAGCTGCTGACCGAGGTCGGCATGCCGGAGCCGAAGGCGCGCCTCGATGCCTACCCGCACGAGCTGTCCGGCGGCCAGCAGCAGCGGGTGATGATCGCGATGGCGATCGCCTGCGAGCCGAAGCTGCTGATCGCCGACGAGCCGACCACCGCGCTGGACGTCACCGTGCAGCGGCAGATCCTCGAGCTGATCGCGCGGCTGCAGGACAGGCACCGGATGAGCGTGCTGTTCATCAGCCACGACCTGGGCGTCGTCGGCGAGATTGCCGACCGGGTGGTGGTGATGCGCGAAGGCACGGTGCGCGAGACCGGACCGGTCGAGGCGATCTTCAGCGATCCGCGCGACCCCTACACGCGGGCGCTGCTCGCCTGCCGGCCGCGGCTGGACGCCAAGCCGAAGCGGCTGCCGGTGATCGACGACTTCATGGCCGGCGGCGGCCGGCCGATCGTGGTGACCGAGAACCGGGTCGCCCGGCCGCACGAGGAAAGGCCGCTGATCGAGGCCAAGGGCCTGTCGAAGATCTACCGGCTGAAGACCGGGCTGTTCCAGCGCAAATCGATCCCGGCCGTGCAGGAGGCGAGCTTCGCACTGTGGCGCGGCCGCACGCTCGGCGTGGTTGGCGAATCCGGCTCGGGCAAGACCACGATCGGCATGCTGCTGATGCGCCTGGTCGAGGCGAGCACCGGCGAGGTGATGTTCGGCGGCACCGACCTGCTGCGCCTGTCCGAGGCGCAGATGATGGCCTATCGCCGGCGCATCCAGATCATCTTCCAGAATCCCTACGCCAGCCTGAACCCGCGCTTCACCGTCGGCCA
>JBHJND010000239.1:0-1540 GCA_048497655.1 Caballeronia novacaledonica | reverse complement strand
GTCGCCGAACTGCGCTTCCCAGATCACCAGCGCGTTGGGCTCGGCGCTGGAGAAGCCGTATTCGAAGGCGAGCACCGCCTCCTCCGACAGCACCGAGTCGATGACCGTGAACGGCGCCTGCTTGTCGGAGACGTTCTGCAGCGGGATGAAGGTGCCCTCGTCCCAGCGCTCGCGGTTCTGGCTGTGCAGCACCGAGTGGCGGTGGGTGAAGGTGCCGCGGCCGCTGTCCTGCCCGGTGATGCGCACCGGGTAGCCGCTGGAGACCAGTGAGGCGAAGGCCAGGTGCTCGCCCATGCCCCAGTCGAGCCGCTGCGCGCCGTCGGCCATCGCCCGACGGTCGGCGACCACCTTCTCTACCAGCGGGTGCAGCTTGAAGCCCTCGGGGATGGTGGTGATCCGCTCGCCCAGGCGCTTCAGTTCGGCCAGCGGCACCGCGGTGTCGGCGTGGTCGGTCCACTTGCGGTTGAGGAACGCCGACCAGTCGACCGCGTACTTGCTCTTGTAGTTGGTCAGCACCGGGTCGACGGTGTGCCGGCCTTCGTCCATCGCCGCGCGATAGGCCTTGACCATCTCGTCCTGCTCGCCGGCCGCCAGCACGCCCTGCGTCACCAATCGGTCGGCGTAGAGCTTGCGCGTGCCGGGATGCTGGCCAATCCGCTTGTACATCAGCGGCTGGGTCACCGCCGGCGTGTCCTGCTCGTTGTGGCCGAGGCGGCGGAAGCAGATGATGTCGATCACCACGTCGCCGCTGAACTGACGCCGGTAGTCCATCGCCAGCTGCACGGCGAACACCACTGCCTCCGGGTCGTCGCCGTTGACGTGCAGCACCGGCGCCTCGATCATCTTGACCACGTCGGTGCAGTAAAGGGTCGAGCGCGTGTCGCGCGGGTCCGAGGTGGTGAAGCCGATCTGGTTGTTGATGACGATGTGAACGGTGCCGCCGGTGCCGTAGCCGCGGGTCTGCGCCAGGTTGAGCGTCTCCATCACCACGCCCTGGCCGGCAAAGGCCGCGTCGCCGTGCACCAGCACCGGAAGCACCTTGTTGCCGTCGCCGTCGCCACGGCGCTCCTGGCGCGCGCGCACCGAGCCCTCGACCACCGGGTTGACGATCTCCAGGTGCGAGGGGTTGAAGGCCAGCGACAGGTGCACCGGGCCGCCCGGCGTCGACACGTCGCTGGAAAAGCCGTTGTGGTACTTGACGTCGCCGGCCGGCAGGTCACCCGCGCCCTTGCCCTCGAACTCGGCGAACAGGTCGCGCGGCATCTTGCCGAGCGTGTTGACGAGGACGTTCAGCCGGCCGCGATGCGCCATGCCGATGACGATCTCCTCAGTCCCGTTCTCGCCACCGCGCTGCACGACCTCGTCCATCGCGGCGATGAAGCTCTCGCCGCCCTCGAGCGAGAAGCGCTTCTGGCCGACATACTTGGTGTGCAGGAACCGCTCCAGGCCCTCGGCGGCGGTCAGGCGATCGAGGATGCGCCGCTTCTCCTCGGCGGCGAAGGTCGGTGTCGAGCGCGACGATTCCAGCCGCTGCTGCCAC
>JBHJND010000238.1:0-3583 GCA_048497655.1 Caballeronia novacaledonica | reverse complement strand
GCACGCGGCGCGCGTACTCGATCGCCCGCTTCACGTCGAAGCTCACGTGCGGCAGCAGGTCGACCTTGTTCAGCAGCAAGAGCGAGCTGGCGGCGAACATGTCCGGGTACTTCAGCGGCTTGTCCTCGCCCTCGGTCACCGACAGCACCACCACCTTGTGCGCCTCGCCGAGGTCGAACGCCGACGGGCAGACCAGGTTGCCGACGTTCTCGATGAACAGCACCGACTCCTCCGCCGGCGAAAGCTGCGCCAGCGCCCGCTCGACCTGCGCCGCGTCGAGGTGGCAGCCCTTGCCGGTGTTGACCTGGATCGCCCGGCAGCCGGTGGCGCGGATGCGGTCGGCGTCGAACGAGGTCTGCTGGTCGCCCTCGATCACCGCCAGCGGCAGCTCGGTGGCCAGCAGACGGATCGTCTCGACCAGCAGCGTGGTCTTGCCGGCGCCGGGGCTGGAGACGAGGTTCAGCGCGAAGATGCCGGCGTCCTCGAAACGGCGCCGGTTGCGCGCCGCGATCTGGTCGTTGGCGCCGAGGATGTCGCGCTCGATGCGGACCATCTGCGCCGGCGACAGCCCCGGCGCGTGCGAATGCGCCGGCCTGCCCTGCGCGTTCTCGTCCGCCTGCTCGTGCGCGTGATCGTGCTCATGCCCGTGATCGTGCTCGTGCGGGTGGTCGTGCTCGGGCCCGTGGTCGTGCTCGTGGGCGTGATGGTGGTGCCCGGCGTGCGCGTGCTCGGGGCCGCCGTCGACGTGGCCGTGCGTGTGCGGATGCGAGTGCATCGCGCCGTCCGCATGCACGTGCGTGTGCTCGTGCTCGCCTTCGATCTTGGTCTGGCCGCTGCCGCAGCCGCAGGTGGTGCACATCGTTCGTTCCTCAGGCCAGTTCGAGTTCCCGCACGCGCATCTGGTCGCCACCGGTGACCTGCAGCTGCCAGCCGCCGCACTCGGGACAGGGGTCGGTGCGCCCGGCGATCGCCACGCTGCGCGAGCACTGCATGCACCAGGCGGTGCCGGGCTGGCTGACGATGTCGAGTTGCGCGCCCTCGGCCAGCGAGCCCCGCTTGACCACGTCGAAGGCGAAGCGCAGCGCCTCCAGCTCGACCGCCGCCAGCGCGCCGATCTCCAGTCGCACCGTGCGCACGACGCAGGGCTGGTGTTGCCGGGCCGCCTCCTGCACCACGCCGAGCACGCCTTCGGCGAGCGACATCTCATGCATGGCCGATCTCCAGCCGGTAGGCCACGCAGGGGTCGAGCGACTGCAGCAGCCACTCGGTGCGGCGCGCCAGGTCGGCAGGGTTCGTCTCGCGCACGCCAAGCGTGGCCGCGGCCAGCGCCCCCTGCGGATGGAAGTTCCACTCGGTAGGCGCGACGATCCGGTAGCGGCGGATCGACTGGCCGTCGAGGTCGATGAAGTGCAGCAGCAGCCCGCGCGCCGTCTCGACCCAGCCGAGGCCACGTCCGACGCCCGGCTGCAGGCTGCCCGCCAGCGGCGCGGCAGGCGGATAGCCGATGGCGATGCGCGCCAGCTCCGACAGCCGGGCCGCAAGGCGCACCAGCGTCGAGCGGCCGAAGGCCTCGCTCAGGGCCGCGACCAGCGGCTGGCTGGCCTGCCGGGCGATGGCGCCGGTCTCGGCGGGCCGCCCGTCGAAGGTCGGCCGCCGCTCGAAGTCCGCATCGGCGTCCAGCGCGGCGGCAATCCGCTGCGCCGCGCCGGCGTCGAGGCGCGGCAGCAGCGGCACGTCGGCGGCGCCGTGGCGGGGCCCGTCGCGCTGCACCTGGCCGAGGAAACACGCCGCGGGCGTGGCGCCGCGCGCGATCCAGGTCTCGAAGCCGTGGACGTCCTGGTGCTCGAACCACTGCATCGCGTCGGCGCCGAGCACGTCGCGCTCGACGATCTGGCGCAGCAGCTCGCGATCGTCGTCTGCCAGCGCCGCGCGGGCGGCGGAAAGCACGGTCGCGTCGATGGCGCCGCCGGCGGCGCGCGCCCAGTCGATCAACGCCCGCCAGAGGTACTCCTGCGCCATCTCCGCCTCGACGCGCCGCGCCTGCGCCCGGTCGGCGGCGGCCGGCCCGCCGCGCGCGGCGGCCAGCGCCAGTTCGGCTGCGACGTGCTGCGACTTGCCGCAGATCGAGAACAGCTGCGGCACCATCGCCACCGCCTCGGCGGCCGGCCTGCCCGCCAGCAGGCGATCGGCCAGCTGCGGGCGGGTCGAGGCGATGCCGACCTGCTGCACGCGTCCGTCGCGCACGCCGACCGTCACCGTCAGCTCGCCTGCCAGATCGGGCGCGGCCATCACGACTCCGGGGGCGACGCGGCGGGCTGATGCCAGCGACCGCGCAGGAAGTCGCGCTTGCTGACCGACGCCGGCTGCGCCTCCTGCGCCGCCTCGGCGGGCGGCCCGCCTCCTGCCGCCGCCGGATCGAACAGCGCCGTCAGGCAGGCCTCGGCGGTCTGCCTGGCCACGTCGTGCCCGGCGAACTCGAACACGGGCGAGAACAGCGAGCACGACAGGTACTCGCCCACCTCGCCCTCCCGCCCGGCGAGAAAGCTCATCACGCCGGCGGGAAAGGCGAACTGCGCGTACTCGCCGGTGCGCACGGCGGGCCAGCGCGCCGGCACCTCCTCGCCTTCGGCGGCGCCGTCGCCGGGCAGCAGCAGCAGGTTCATGAACCACGGCGTGACCAGCACACCCAGCCACAGCCCGCGCCAGCGGCGCAGCCCGACCAGTTCGACGCGCAGCGCCTGGTTGACGAACGGCAGGCCGGCCATGCGCTCGCGCCGCACGCGCTCGAAGGTCGACTCGACGCGCGCGGCAATCGCCGTGGCGGTGGCGATCGTCGCCGGCTCAGTCATCGTCGAGCTGCAGGAATGCGCTCTTCTCGGCGGCGCAGTTGGGGCAGGTCCAGTGCGGCGGCAGGTCCTCGAAGGCGGTGCCCGGCGCAACCTGCCAGAACGGGTCGCCGGCGGCCTGGTCGTATACGTGCCAGCAGACCTTGCACTCGAGCCGCGCGGCCCGCTTCCCGTCCATCCGCGCCGCCTCAGGCCGAGCCGCTCTCGCTCATCCAGTCGAGCAGCTCGCGCAGCCGCTCGCGGCTGTCGGCCAGGTCGTCGGCCGCCGCCATCGCCACTTCCGGCACCTCGACCACCTCGAGGGTGTTGAGGATCAGCGTCTGCATGCTGTTGAAGTACTGCACCCGCCACAGGTTGCGCAGCGTGGTCGAGGTGATGCGGCAGTTGCCGAAGCCGCGCGACAGGATCGCCACCGGCCCCACCGGCGCGGCCTGCTCGAGCACCGCCTGGTCCTCGGGGGTCAGCGGCAGCAGCGTCAGGTTGATCACGTGCGGCGGCTGGCCGGGGCGGAAACGCAGCACCTGCTCGCGGATCTCGGTCAGCAGCGCCGGCGAGTTCATGGCGCCGCGCGGCACCTCGAACGGCGGCAGGTGCGTGGTCGTGGCGCGCTGCGCGCGCTCGACCGCCACCGGCGGCACCGGGCAGGCGAGCAGCCAGTCGCGCTCGACGCCGCCGTCGGCGCGCAGGTGCATCTCGCGCCAGACGCCGGCGAAGACCGTCTCCTGGATGCGGACCTC
>JBHJND010000237.1:0-5079 GCA_048497655.1 Caballeronia novacaledonica | reverse complement strand
CTGCCCGACCTCGACACGCCCGACGACCTGCGGCGGGCCCTCGCCGCGGGCTGGCTCGACGCATGAAGCGCATCGCCGCCGCCCTGCTCGCCGCCGCGCTGTCGCTCGCGGCAACGCCGGCGCCGGCCGTGCCTGCCGCGTTTTCGTCCGCCGCCGCCGACGGCCCCATCCCGGCGCCCTGGCGGCTGGTCACCCTGCCCAAGATCCCGAAGCACACCCGCTACGACATCGTCTCGCTCGACGGCGGCAACGTGCTGCGCGTGGCGGCCGACGGCTCGTACGCCAACCTGCTGCACCCGCTGCCTGCCGTTGCCGCACAGCGGCTGTCTTGGCGCTGGCGCGTCGACCGGCCGATCGAGCAGGCCGACCTGAAGCGCAAGGACGGCGACGACGTGCCGGCGCGCGTGTGCGTGCTGTTCGACCTGCCGCTCGACCGCCTGACCTTCACCGATCGCGTCAAGGTCGAACTCGGCCGTGCGCTGTTCGACCGCCAGCTGCCCGCCGCGTCGATCTGCTACGTCTGGGACCACCGGCTGCCGCCGGGCACCTGGCTCGCCAACGCCTACACCGGCCGCGTGCAGATGCTGGTACTCCGCCGCGGCGGCTACGGGGCCTGGGCGGAGGAATCGCGCGACCTCGCCGCCGACTTCGCGCGCGCCTTCGCGCACGAGGCGCGTGGCGGGCTGCCGCCGCTGGCAGCGGTCGGCGTCTCGGCCGACGGCGACAATACGGGCGGAGCCTCGCTGGCCTACTTCGGCGACCTGCGGCTCGAAACGAGATGAGTGTCCAACTTCTGCTGATCGGCGGCGGGCACGCGCACCTCGGCGTGCTCGACCTGCTCGCCAGGCGCCACCGCACCGGCATCGACGTCACGCTGGTGTCGGCGCACGGCACGCAGGTCTACTCGGGCATGCTGCCGGGCCATCTCGCCGGCCACTACACACTCGAGCAGTGCTCGGTCCCGCTCGACCCGCTGTGCGAGGCGGCCACGGCCGACTTCGTGCGCGCCCGCGTGACCAAGCTCGACCTCGAGCAGCGCATCGCGCTCACCGACGGCGGCGGCGTGCTGCCGTTCGACGTGGTGTCGATCGACATCGGCCCCGGGCCCGACCACCGGACGATTCCCGGGCTGCAGCACGCGCTGTCGGTGCGGCCGATCGACCAGCTGGTCAACGCCTGGCGCGCGCTGGAGCAACGCTTCGCCGGCACGCCGCTAGCGCAGACGCTGCTGGTGATCGGCGGCGGGCCGGCAGGCACCGAGCTGGTGGCGGCGATGGCGTACCGCGCGCGCGAGTCCAACCTGCAGCTGAAGCCGTCGATCGTCACCGGCCACGGCGGGCTGCTGCCCGGCATGCCGAAGGCCACCCGCCGGCTGATGCTCAAGCGGCTGACCGCGCTGGGCGTGCGCGTGATCGAGGCCAACGTCGAGTCGGTGCGGCCCAACGCGGTGATGATCGCCGGCGCCGGCGAGTTCCACGCCGACGTGGTCGTCGCCGCCACCGGTGCGGCCGCCTGGCCGTGGCCGCAGGAGTCGGGCCTGAAGTGCGACTCGCGCGGCTTCATCGAGGTCAACGCGCACCTGCAGTCGGTGTCGCACCCGTTCGTCTTCGCCGCCGGCGACTGCGCCTCGATGGCGGGCCGCCCGCATCCGAAAAGCGGCGTCTACGCCGTGCGCGCCGGTCCGCCGCTCGGCGAGAACCTGCTGCGCACGATCACCCGCCGCCGGCTGGTCAACTACCGGCCGCAGAGGCGCGCGCTGTACCTGATCTCCGCCGGCGGCCAGGACGCCGTCGGCGTGTGGGGGCCGCTGGTGATCGACGGCGAGTGGGTCTGGCGCTGGAAGGACCGCATCGACCGCAAGTTCGTCAGCCGCTTCAACCCGCGCGCCTGAGCGGGCCCGGGCACTGCGCAGCGACGCGGACATCCGGTGAACCGTAACCTCGCGGCCTTCGCGATCTTCTCGGCCGGCGTGCTGGCCGTGCTGGTGCTGCTGCCGCTCGTCGCCGGCCAGGCCGGCTGGCTCTCGGGCAGGGCGCCGGCCGACCTCGGCGTGCGCGACGGCCGGCTGAAGGCCCCGGCGAGCACGCCCAACTCGGTGAGCAGCCAGGCCGACCTGCACAAGGGCACCGCGGCGCTGGTCGACTACGCGCGCATCGCGCCGCTGGCCGGCGGCGCCGATCCTGCGGCGACGATGGCGCGCCTGCGCGCCGTCGTCGGGGCGATTCCCGGGGCGCGCATCGTCGAGGCAAGACCCGATTACCTCTACGTGCAGTTCGAGACGCGCGTGTTCCGCTTCGTCGACGACGCCGAGTTCTGGGCCTCGCCGGCCGAGGGCGTGATCCATGTGCGCTCCGCGTCGCGGCTCGGCCGCGGCGACCACGGCGTCAACCGCGAGCGCATCGAGCAGATCCGTGCCGCGCTGGCTGCGGCGAAGTAGCGCTCGCACTCTCTGCCGCCGCCCTTCCCCCGACCGCAGCCCGGCATGCGCGAACACACGCTCTGGTTCTCGGTGCACAAGTGGCTCGGCATCGCGCTGGGCCTGTGGTTCGCGCTGGTCGGCCTGTCGGGCGCGGTGCTGGTGTTCGAGGACCCGGTCGACGCCTGGCTCAACCCCGAGCTTCTGACCACCGCCTCGCGCGGGCCGCGGCTGCCGCCCGAGCAGATCCTCGAGCGGGCGCGCAATTCGCCGGGTCTCGCCGGCGTCGAGCGGGTCCGGCTGCCGACCGCCGAAGGCGAGGTCTACCGCCTGCAGATGCGCACCGCGCCGTCGCGCGGCGGCCGGCAGGAGCGCGTCGAGGCGACCTTCGACCCGGTTACCGGCGCGCTGCTCGGCACGCGCGGCACCGACACCTTCGCGCTCGACCGGCCGCACCTGCTGCGCACCGTCTACGAGTTCCACCGCAACGTGCTGCTCGGCACGACCGGCTCGAACCTCGTCGGCATCGCCGGCTTCGCGCTGCTGGCCTCGGTCGTCACCGGGCTGGTGCTGGCGATCCCGAAGAAACGATCCGGCTGGGCGAGAGTGGTGTGGATCAACCTGCGCGCCTCGGCCACCCGCGTCTTGTACGACATGCACCGCTCGGTCGGCGCGGTGTTCGTGGTGCTGCTGCTGCTGACCACCGTCACCGGCGCCACGCTCGTCTATCTCAACTACGTGCGCGACCTGGTCAGCGTGTTCTCCAAGGTGGCCACCTTCCCGACCATCCCGTGGGTGAAGGGCTCGCCCGACGAACCGGCGCCGTTCGCGCAGGTCGTCGACACGGTGCGCCGCGGCTACCCCGATCGCACGATCACCGAGATCCACCTGCCGCTGAAGGCCACCGCCGGCTACCTGTTCTACCTGCACCGGCCCGGCGACGAGTACCGCCTCGGCGACACCATCGCCTGGGTGCATCCGGTGACCGGCCAGCTGCTGGTCGAGCGCAGCGACCGCACGCGCAACGCCGGCGAGACGCTGATGCACTGGCTGTTCCCCCTGCACAGCGGCACCGCCTTCGGCACGCCGGGCATGGTCGCCATGTGCCTGACCGGGCTCACGCCGCTGCTGCTGGTCGGCAGCGGCCTATGGGTGTGGCTGAAGAAGCGGCAGGGCCGGCAGTTCGGCGAGAAGCGGCGCGAACGACGCCGGCTGACGGACGCGGCAGCGCCGGCCACCCTGCGACCCACCGCAAGGCCGTCTTCCACCGTCCGGGAAGGCTGACCCCCGGCGGCGCGGCAGGCGCGCGGGGGGCGCTGCCCCCTCGGCCTTCGCCGGGCCCGGCCGCCCACCTGCGGCCGCGTCGTACCCCGCGCCCGGTGGGTTCAGCCGTAGAAGAACACGTCGAGCTTGTTGCCGTCGAGGTCGCGGAAGTAGGCGGCGTAGAAGCCATCGCCTCCCTCGGCGCGCGGCCCGGGAGGACCCTCGTCGGTGCCACCCAGTTCGAGCGCTTTCGCGTGCATCCGGTCGACCGTGGCGCGCGAATCGACCGCGATGCCCACCATCACGCCGTTACCCACCGTTGCCGGCCGGCCGTCGTAGGGTTTCATGATGCAGAGCATCGGCTTGTCCATGGACGCGGCCCAGGCGTAGCCGCGGCTGCCGAACTCCATCAGGCGCTTGGCGCCCATCTCGGCCAGCAAGCTGTCGTAGAACGCCCTGGCGCGAGGCAGATCGTTGGTGCCCAGAACGACGTAGCCGATCATCTCAATCTCCTTTGGGGTCGAGGCGCGGATTTAACCACCATCGCGCCGCCCCAAAGCCACGCCGCGCCGCGCACGCCGCTGGAGTCGCCGTGCACGTGCTTCGCCAGACGCGTCGCCACGTGGTCGGAGAACACATGCGCACCCCACAGGCGCGGCACGTTCTCGTACAGACGGTCGAGGTTCGACACGCCGCCGCCGAGCACGATCACGTCGGGGTCGAGCAGGTTGATCACGCCGGCCAGCGCCCGCGCCAACCGCGCCTCGTAGCGGGTGAGCGCCGCCTCGCCGTCGATCTCGCGCTCGCGGCTCAGCGCCGGCCCGCACAGGTAGTTCTCGATGCAGCCGGCGCGGCCGCACCAGCACGCCCGCAGCGGCAGGTCGTCGCCCGCCGGCAGCGGCAGCGGGTTGTGGCCCCACTCGCCGGCGATCGCGTTCGGCCCTTCGAGCAGCCGGCCGTCGACGACGATGCCGCCGCCGACCCCGGTGCCGAGGATCACGCCGAAGACCACGCGCGCGCCGCGGCCGGCGCCGTCGACCGCCTCCGACAGCGCGAAGCAGTTGGCGTCGTTGGTCAGCCGCACCTCCCGGCCCAGCGCCGATTCCAGGTCGCCGTGCAGCGGCCGGTCGTTGAGCCAGGTCGAGTTGGCGTTCTTCACCCGCCCGGTGACGCGCGACAGCGCGCCGGGGATGCCAACGCCGACCGTGCCTCGATCATCGGTTGCCGATTCGATGTCGCGCACCAGCGCCGCGATCGCAGCCACCGTGCCGGCGTAGTCGCCGCGCGGCGTCGGCACCCGCCGGCGCACTAGCACCTGCCCGGCATCGTCGAGCGCGATGCCTTCGATCTTGGTGCCGCCGAGGTCGATGCCGATCCGCACGCGGGCGATGCTACAAGCG
>JBHJND010000236.1:0-2174 GCA_048497655.1 Caballeronia novacaledonica | reverse complement strand
ACCCCTGGGGGTATCTAGGCAACCGTGGCGCGGCCGAGGGGTCGCTCTAGTTCCCTGCCCTCAAACCGCGTCGCAGACGCGCCGCAGGCGGGCGCTGACCTCGGCCGCCACCTCGTGCACCTCGGGCTTGTCGATCAGCTGCACCATCACGTCCGGGTCCATGAACTCGACCTGCACCTTGCCGGCCGCGTCCTGGCGCACCACCACGTTGCACGGCAACAGGAGGCCGATGGTCGGCTCGGCGCCGATCGCCCGGTGGGCGAAAGGCGGATTGCAGGCGCCGAGTATGCGGTACGGCGGCATGTCGGCGTTCAGCTTCTTCTTCAGCGTCGCCTGCACGTCGATCTCGGTCAGGATGCCGAAGCCTTCCTTCGCCAGTTCCTCGCCGACCTTCTTCAGGGCCGCGTCGAAATCCATGTCGACGGTCTTGCCGAAGCCGTAGCGATTCTTCATCGGGTCCTCCGTTCAAATGGAAGGCTGATCAACTCACGATACCCTCGGCCGCGTCGCCCGGTGTCGACCCGCATCAACAAAGAGCCGCGTTCAGTTCCACGGCCTCGGCAGGCCGGCCAGCTCAGCCAGCGCCGCCTCGGCGCGCAGCGCGGACTCCAGATGCCGCTGCCGCAGCCATTCGAGCGCCGGCTGCGCATCGACCCCGGCCGCGCGCGCCAGCGTCGGCACGAGCGCGGCGCCCACCACCGCATCGTTGAGCGCGCCGAGTTCGTCCTGCAGCCGCGCCAGCCGCTCGACGTAGCGCCGCGTCGGCTTCGACGGCAGCGCGGGGGCGAACAGGTCGAGCCCGTAGCGCAGCCGCTTGGCGCGGATGCGAACGCGGTGCTGCCGCTCGACCGGCAGCGCGACGAAGAAGGCCGCCGGTTCGAACAGCCGCCGGTGCAGCCGCTTCAGCCGCCGGACGGCGGCGTCCGCCAACGTCGGGCCGTCTTCGGCCGGCGTGCTTGCCCAGCGCAGCAGGCGAAGCGCCAGCCGCGCGTAGCGCGGGCTCGCCAGCGCCTCGCGCAGCGCCTCGTCATCGCTTCGCCGCAGCTCGGCGGCGTGCCCGGCCAGCGGCCCGGTTGCCGGCAGCGCCGCCGCCAGCGCGGGCAGCGTCTGCGCCTGCAGCACGTCCCAGTCGCGCACCGCGCCGAGCCGGCGCGCGATCCAGCGCAGGTCGGCATCGAGGGACGCCGGCCATCCGGCTGCCTTGCCGAGCAGGCGTGCCGCCGAGCGCACGCGCCGCACCGCCACCCTCGCCTGGTGCACGAACTCCGGCTCGCGGCCTTCGGCGCTGCCGGCGGCGTTGGCCAGCAGCAGCGTCGTGCCGCGCTCGACGACGCTGCGCAGCGCCGCCGCCGGCGTGGTGTCGCGCGTCAGCTCCGCCGTAAGCGCGGCGGCATTGGCCTTTAGCGGCATGGCGGACTCTTCGGCCGCCAGCCGGTAGCCGCGCACCGCTTTCGAATCGACTGCCGGCAGCAGCGCAAGCGCCTCGCTGCCCCGGCCGGCCAGCGAGGCAGCCAGCCGGTAGAGCGCCTCGACGGGCCCGGACTTCAATTCGAGCTCCAACTCGAGGATCGGCGCATTTCGGTCGCCGGAGCCGATCTCGCCCCGGTCGAGCACGACTTCGATCGCACCGTCGCCGACGTTCCACACCGTGCGCCGGAAGCGGGTGCGAAACGCAGGCAGCAGGCGCGCCCCGGGGTGCGCCTGCAGCAGCGCGGCCAGCGGCGTCTCCGGCAAGCGGCCGAGGTCGAGCCGGCCGCGCGGCGCCGGCACTTCCCATTCGCCACGCGAGGCGAGCGCGCCCGCGCGCGCCTCGGTCTTCAGGGTCTGCAGCCAGCGGCGGCCGATCCGGCGCAGGCGCAGCGCCATCCGGTTGGCGCGCAGCAGCCGATCGGCGGTGTCGAAGTAGACGTTGTTGACCTCGAGTTCCTTGCCCTCGCCGAGACGCGACAGCCGCTGCCGCAGCGACGGCAGGTCGCCCTCGCGCAGCGCCAGCTTCAGCTCGATCTCGCGCGGCGCCTTTCCGCCCCCGGCTCCGCCCGCTCCAGTTGCCATGCGGCCAGCATAAGCCAGCGACGGCAGCGGACCGGCGTCGAGGTCCACCGAACGGCTTATGCCCCTCAACGAAAGACTTACGCCGCAACAGCGCAGCGGCTACGCCGCCTGCTCAATGGCGG
>JBHJND010000235.1:0-2176 GCA_048497655.1 Caballeronia novacaledonica | reverse complement strand
GACCGCATGGCCGCCGAACTGGTGCGGAAGGTGCGCCTCGGGCGGCCGGCGCTGCTGCACGCCATCACCTACCGCATCAAGGGCCACGTATCGGTCGATCCCGGCGCCTACCGCGACGCCGACGAGGTCGCCCTGGCAAAGCAGCACGATCCGCTCGCCCGCGTGCGCGCCCTGCTCGGCTCGCTCGGCGAAGCCGCGACGGCCGAGGCGATCGACGCCGAGGTGCGGCGCGAGATCGCGAACGCGATCGCGACGGCCGAAGCCGCTCCGTGGCCGGCGCCCGAGGCGGCCTTCGAGGACGTGGTGAGCACCGGAGCCGGCCAATGGCGCTGAGCCGCATGACCTACTCGGTCGCCGCCGGCGAGGCGCTGGCCGCGGCGATGCGCGCAGACAACCGCGTGGTGGCGCTGGGCGAGGATCTCGGCCGCGGCGGCGTCTTCGGCCAGTACCGGTTCCGCGCCGCCGACGGCACGCTGCGCACGCTGCAGCAGGAGTTCGGCGCCTCGCGGGTGATCGACACGCCGATCTCCGAGGCCAACATCATGGGCGCGGCGGTCGGCATGGCGCTGGCGGGGCTGCGCCCGGTGGTCGAGATGCGGGTGATCGACTTCGCGCTTTGCGGCATGGACGAACTGGTCAACCAGGCGGCGAAGAACCGCTACATGTTCGGCGGCCAGGGCCGCGTGCCGCTGGTGGCACGGATGCCGATCGGCCTGTGGTCGGCTTCCGCCGCCCAGCACTCGCAGAGCCTGGAGGCGTGGTTCGCCCACATCCCGGGGCTGGTGGTCGCCTGCCCGGCGACGCCGCAGGACAACCACGGGCTGCTCGCCGCGGCGCTCGACTGCGGCGACCCGGTCGCCTACCTGGAGCACAAGGAGCTGTGGGGCATGGAGGGCGAGGTCGACACCGGCGCGCCGGTGCCGCTGGGCCGGGCGCGGATCGCCCGCGCCGGGCGCGACCTGACCCTGGTGACCTGGTCGCGCACGCTGCACGAGTCGCTGGCCGCGGCGAGCACGCTCGCCGGCGAAGGGATAGAGGCCGAGGTGATCGACCTGCGCACGCTGTGGCCGTGGGACCGCGAGGCGGTGCTGGCGTCGTGTGCGAAGACCGGCCGCCTGCTGGTGGCGCACGAGGCGGTGCAGGCGGCAGGCTTCGGCGCCGAGGTCGCCGCCAGCGTGGCGGAGGCGATCGGCTGCCCGGTGCGGCGGCTGGGCGCGCCGCGCATCCCGGTCGGCTACGCTCCGACGCTCGAGCGCGAGGCGCGCGTCGACGCCGCGCGGATCGCCGCCGCCGCGCGGGCGTTGCTGCAGCGCTGAGTGCCCCTTCCGGACGCACCGATGCCGCAGGAACCGACGCCCGAAAGCCAAGCGCAGGAGCCGAAGCCGCGCGTGCCGCTGGCGGTCGAGGAGATCTTCGCCGCCGCCTGCATGGCGGCGCTGGCGCTGATCACCTTCGCCAACGTGATCCTGCGTTATCTCACCGACGAGTCGATCGCCTGGACCGAGGAGATCTCGATCGCCATCATGGTCGTGATGACCTTGGCCGCCGCCGGCGCCGCCTTCGCCCGCGAGCGGCACATCCGCATCGACTACTTCCTCGAGCGCGGCTCGCCGCAGAGGCAGCGGCTGTTCTCGCTGATCGGCGCCGCCGCCACGGTGCTGCTGTTCGCCGCGATGGCGGTGCTCGGCACGCGCATGGTGTGGGACGAGTTCCGCTTCGGCGAGACCTCGCCGGGCATCGGCTTGCCCAAGTGGTGGTACTCGGTGTGGCTGCCGGTGCTGTCGGTCGGCATCGCGCTGCGCGCCGGCGGCGTGTTCCTGCGCAAGTGGCGGAACCGATGACCGTCGGCGCGCTGCTGTTCGTCCTGTTCATCGCGCTGATGCTGATCGGCGCGCCGATCGGCGTCGCGCTGGCCATCGGCGGCGCCACGGCGATTGCCATCGCCAACATCGACGTGCAGTGGTTCTCCCTGCTCGCCGTGCCGCAGAACTTCTACGCCGGCATGGCCAAGTACCCGCTGCTGGCGATCCCGATGTTCGTCCTGCTCGGCGTGATCTTCGACCGCTCGGGCGTGGCGCAGCGGCTGGTCGACTTCGCAGTGGCCGTCGTCGGCCGCGGGCCCGGCATGCTGCCGCTGGTGGCGATCGCGGTGGCCATGTTCCTCGGCGGCATATCC
>JBHJND010000234.1:0-3140 GCA_048497655.1 Caballeronia novacaledonica | reverse complement strand
TTCCGATGCGCTACTCACCCGTTCGCCACTCGTCGCCAGGGTTGCCCCCGCGTTACCGTTCGACTTGCATGTGTAAGGCATGCCGCCAGCGTTCAATCTGAGCCAGGATCAAACTCTTCAGTTCGAACCTTTTCGCACACTCTATCGTGTACGTCGCTCACTCACGGAATCGAAGTGGATCTGATGATCCCCTTCATTACCGTATGAGCACCTGATGTATCGAGCATTGCCACCGGGATTGGCGTGAGACCGCCCCCGGTGGTTGCGCCTTGTCATCAAGCGCCCACACTTATCGGCTGTTTCAGTTTTTAAAGAGCGGGCTGATCGGTCTGCAGCGCTTGTGCGCTGCAAGGAATCGCGATCAGCAGAGAAATGAAATTATGAAGAGTCGGAATGGGCCTGTCAAATCGCCGGGTAGAGCAGATCGCCAATCGCCGGCAAGTGCCTGATCCATATGGCCCTCAGCGGTGCTCGAAGCGCGGCGGCCGCTTCTCGGCGAAGGCTGCCATGCCTTCCTTCTGGTCGGCAGTGGCGAACAACGAGTGGAAAAGACGGCGCTCGAACAGCAGGCCCTCCGCCAGCGGCGCCTCGAAGGCGCGCTGCACCGCTTCCTTCGCCATCATCACCGCCGGCAGCGAAAAGCCGGCGATCGCAGCGCCAGCGGCCATCGCCTCTTGCAGCAGTTGCGCTGCGGGCACGACGCGCGAAACCAGCCCGGCGCGCTCCGCCTCCTGCGCATCCATCATGCGCGCGGTCAGCACCAGGTCCATTGCCTTCGCCTTGCCGACGCCGCGAGGCAGTCGTTGCGTGCCGCCCGCGCCTGGAATGATGCCGAGCTTGATCTCCGGCTGACCGAAGCGCGCCGTGTCGGCGGCGATGACGATGTCGCACATCATCACCAGTTCGCACCCGCCGCCCAGCGCATAGCCGGCGACCGCCGCGATCACCGGCTTGCGGATGCGCTTGAGCTCCTCCCAGTTGCGCGTGATGTAGTCGTTCCTGAAGACATCCATGTAGGACCAGTCCTTCATTGCGCCGATGTCGGCACCAGCGGCAAAGGCCTTCTCGGAGCCGGTGATCACGATCGCGCCGATGCCGTCGTCGGCGTCGAACGCGCGCAACGCCGCGCCAAGCTCGTCCATCAGCGCATCGTTCAGGGCGTTCATCGCCTTCGGACGGTTCAGAGTGACCAGGCCAACGCGGCCCTGCGTCGTCACAAGAATGTTTTCGTAGTTCACTGCGGGCTCCATTGAGGGACAAGACGACTGCCGATGAGAAATGCGGCGACTGCCGGCCGACAGGGCGCAAGCGTACTCGCCGGCGTACCCGTTCGCGCGTGCCGTCCGCGCTTCTATCGCCGACCGATAGACTGCGCGGAAACGACACGCTGATGCGGCCTGCGTCCGACGGGCCGGTGCCCTGCGCGCCGGGCACCCTGACGGTCGCCGCGAGTCGCGCATGCGACCGGCCCCGGGTCGCTGCGCAGGCGTGGGCGAGTGGGCCGGGGCCAACTTCTCGAGGTATCGGCGATGACGATCAAGGCGATTCTGCTCACCAAGTCAACCGACCAGTTCGCAGCCCGGGTCGCCGAACTGACCGCCGAGGAACTGCGCGAGGCAACGCCGGAAGCCGACGTCACCGTCGCGGTCGACTACTCGACCGTCAACTACAAGGACGCGCTGGCGCTGACCAACAAGGCGCCGGTAGTGCGCAGGTGGCCGATGGTTGCCGGGATCGACGCCGCGGGCAGCGTGCTGGAGAGCATGGACCCGCGTTTCGCGCCGGGCGACCGGGTCGTGCTGAACGGCTGGGGCGTCGGCGAGCAGCACTGGGGCGGACTGGCACAGCGTGCCCGCTTCAAGGGCGATTGGCTGGTGAAGCTGCCGGATGCACTGAGCACACGCCAGGCCATGGCGATCGGCACGGCCGGCTACACGGCCATGCTGTGCTGCCTCGCGCTGCGCGAGCAGGGCGTCGAACCGGAAGGCGGCGAAGTCCTCGTCACGGGCGCCTCGGGCGGCGTCGGTTCGATAGCCATCTCGATACTCGCCGGCTGGGGATATCGCGTCGTCGCGAGCACCGGCAAGTCCGCCGAGGCGCCCTACCTGACGGCGCTCGGCGCGAGTGCGGTAATCGACCGGTCCGAGCTCGCCGCCCCGGGCAAACCGTTGCAGAAGGAGCGCTGGGCCGGCGTGGTCGACGCTGTCGGCTCACACACCCTGGCCAACGCCTGCGCGCAGACCCGCTACGGCGGCACGGTGACCGCGTGCGGACTCGCTCAAGGGATGGATTTTCCCGCCACCGTCGCACCGTTCATCCTGCGCGGCGTGCGGCTGATCGGCGTCGACTCGGTGATGTGCCCGCAACCGCGCCGCCAGCACGCGTGGCAGAAGCTCGCCAGCGATCTCGACCGCGGCAAGCTGGATGCCACGACCTCCGAGGTCGGCCTGGCGAAGGCCATCGAAGTCGCCTCGGCACTGCTCGGCGGCAAGGTGAAGGGGCGGGTCGTCGTCAACGTCAACGCGTAGCCGGACAGGCCGACGCGGAGATGCCGGCCGCTCGGCGTTCGTAGCAGCCTGCCGTACGAGCTGTCTGCCCAGCCCCGCGACCCATGGCAGACTTCGCCGCTTCGCGAAACTCACCGGAGACCTGAAACATGCGTGTTGCCCAACCGCTGCTCGTGGCGGCCGTCGTGTCGCTGCTCGCCCTGTCCTCCACCGCCGACGGCAGGACCCGCGCCGAATGCGAGCGCGACTACAAGCCGCAGGTCGGCCAGGCCGGCAAGGACGTCGTCTGGGTACCAACGCCCGACGAGTTGGTCAACCGGATGCTGACCATGGCCAAGGTCACGCCGAAGGACTACGTCTTCGACCTCGGCGCCGGCGACGGCAAGATCGCCATCGCCGCCGGCAAGAAGTTCGGCGCCACCGCCGTGGGCATCGAGTACAACCCCGACATGGCGAAGCTGGCGCAGTGCTTCGTGCAGGCCGAGGGCGTGACCGACCGGGTGAAGATCATCCAGGGCGACATCTTCAAGGAGGACTTCAGCAAGGCCACCGTCGTCACCATGTACCTGCTGCCGGAACTGAACATGCGCCTGCGGCCGACCATCCTCGCCATGAAGCCCGGCACGCGGGTCA
>JBHJND010000233.1:0-3372 GCA_048497655.1 Caballeronia novacaledonica | reverse complement strand
GCCCAAGCTGAAGGAGCGCCTTGCCGCGCTGGGCATGCGCGACTTGGCGTTCGCCGGCTGCCCGGTCACCTTCTGGGACGTGTTCGGCAAGTCCGGCCACCCGGTGCGCGCAACGGTGTCCGACATGGGTCCGCTGCTGTTCTCGCGGCTGCTCAACCTGAACGAGACCCAGGAGGGCGTGCTCAACATCGTCTTCAAGTTCGCCGACGACAACGGCCTGCTGCTGCTCGACCTGAAGGACCTGCGGGTGATGGTGCAGCACGTCGGCGACAACGCGGCGCAGTTCAAGACCCAGTACGGCAACGTCTCGCCGGCATCGGTGGGCGCGATCCAGCGCGGCCTGCTGCAGCTCGAGGAGCAGGGCGCCGAGAAGTTCTTCGGCGAGCCGATGCTCAATATCGAGGACCTGATGCAGGCCGTCGACGGCAAGGGTGTGGTCAACATCCTCGCCGCCGACAAGCTGATGGCGAACCCGCGGCTGTATGCCTGCTTCCTACTGTGGCTGCTGTCGGAGCTGTTCGAGAACCTGCCGGAGGTCGGCGACCGCGACAAGCCGAAGCTGGTGTTCTTCTTCGACGAGGCGCACCTGCTGTTCGCCGAGGCGCCGGCGGCGCTGCTGGAGAAGGTCGAACTGGTGGTGCGGCTGATCCGCTCGAAGGGCGTCGGCGTGTACTTCGTCACCCAGAACCCGCTCGACATCCCGGAGAAGGTGCTCGGCCAGCTCGGCAACCGGGTGCAGCACGCGCTGCGCGCCTTCACGCCGCGCGACCAGAAGGCGGTGAAGTCGGTGGCGCAGACGATGCGGCCGAATCCGAAGCTCGACATCGAGCGGGCGATCCTCGAACTCGGCGTCGGCGAAGCGCTGGTGTCGCTGCTCGACGCCAAGGGCACGCCGGGAATCACCGAGCGGGCCTACGTGCTGCCGCCGGCCTCGCAGATCGGCCCGATCGAGGCCGGCGAGCGGCGCTCGCTGATCGGCCGCTCGCTGGTCGCCGGCGTGTATGAGAAGACGGTCGATCGCGAGTCGGCCTTCGAGATGCTGAAGGCGCGTGCGGGAGAGGCGCCGACCGCCGCCGGCGGCAAGGGCGCGCCCGGCACCGCGGCGCCGCAGCCGCAGGGCGGCGGCATGCTCGGCGGGCTGGGCGACATCCTGTTCGGCTCGACCGGGCCGCGCGGCGGGCGCCGCGAAGGGATGGTCGAGGCGGCGGCGAAGAGCGCCGCGCGCTCGGTCGGCTCGTCGATCGCGCGCGAGATCTCGCGCGGCATCCTCGGCTCGCTGCTCGGCGGCAAGCGGCGATAGCGGCGGCGCGCACCGGCGGTTCTCGACGGGGCGATCATGCTCGCGATGCTCGAAGCGACGGTGCTGGCCGAGGCGATCCGCCGCTCGGTGTGGGCCTATCCGCTGCTGGAGGCCGTCCACATCGCCGGCGTCGGCGCGCTGTTCGGCGCCGTGCTGCTGCTCGAGCTGCGGGTGTTCGGGCTGGGCCGCGACATCGGCGTAGTGCCCCTGGCGAGGCTGGTGCTGCGCACGGCGCTCACCGCGTTCGCCTGTGCCGTGCTCTCCGGAGCGTTGCTGTTCATTTCGGCGGCGACCGAGGTGGCAGCGAACCCCGCCTTCCGGGTCAAGCTGGTGTTGATCCTGATCGCCGGCGCCAACGCGCTGGTGTTTCATGCGCGCGGCGGACTGCGCGGAGGGGACTCGCTGGCGCGGCTGCAGGCGGCGGCATCGCTGCTGCTGTGGCTGTCGGTGATCGTCGCCGGCCGCCTGATCGCCTACCTTTGAGGACTCTTCGATGAAACGACGCACCCTGCTGCTGGCCGGCGCCGCGGCGCCGCTGGCCGCCGTCGCACATCACGGCTGGTCGAGCTTCGACCAGAACCGGCCCGTCTACCTCGCAGGACGGATCAAGTCGGTGCGCTGGGCCAATCCGCACGCCGAGGTGACGCTCACGGTCGACGGCGCACTGACGCTGCCGGCCGACCTCGCCCGCCGCAGCCTGCCGGCGCAGAGCCAGCAGGTCGACGGCGCCGCCATCCTGGCGAAGACGAGGCTGCCGGAGGCGGCGGGCGGCGAGTGGACGGTCGAGTTCGCGCCGCTGTCGCGCATGCAGGCCTGGGGCGTTCGCGAACCCAAGGCCGGCGAACGGATCGAGGTGACCGGCTACATCGCGCCGAAGCTCGGCGACGGCCGCCTGCTGCGGGTGGAGTACCTGTTCGCCGACGGCAGGGCCTACGGGCTGCGCTCGTCGCCCGCCGGCTAGGCGCAGGCGGCGCGGCCCGGCGCGCTCACTTGCCGGCGCCGCGGCTGCTGTGCAGGTGGGCCCAGTCCACGCCGCGCCGCTCGGCCATCGCCTGGCCGAGCGCGTCGAGATCGGCGTCACCCAGGCACAGCCGCAGTGCGTCGGCGACGATCGTGTCCTCGACCTCGCAGTGGCCGCGGTAGCCGTCGGCAAACGTTAGAACGGCGGCGGCATCCAGCTGCACTGACTCGCCGCGCTCGATCGCCTCGAGCACCGGCCGCAACTGCTGCCATACGCGGCCGAGGCTTGCGTGGTCCGCCTCGAGGCGTGCCAGCGCCTGCTCGACCTCTGCCAGACGTTGCGGCGCCTTGACCGGCAGCAGCCGGCGCAGCAGCGGGAACAGGTCGACCTCCTCGTCCTCGTGATGGCGCGGCGCCGCCTCGTCGAAATAGCGGCGGATGGCGGTCGCGGTGACGCGCGCCGCGTCGTCGGCGCCCATGCTCGCCATGTGCTCGCGCAGTCGCTCGAGCAGCCCGGTCATCCGGCGCACGCGGTCGTGACAGGCCAGCCACAGTTCGAGCGGCTGGTCGAAGCCGGCAGCAGGCGTGCGGAAGTCGATCAGGGTCATGGGTCAGGCAGGCGCCAGTGCCGGCTCGACCGCGGTGGAGGGCCGCTCCGCGGCCTCGGTCTCGCCGAGCAGCAAGGCGATCAGTTCGCGCACCGGACGGATCTGGCTGCCGAAGGGCAGCTTGCCGTCGCCGCGGAAGAACAGGCCGCTCGCGACGTCGCCGCGCAGCGCGGCGGCGAGCTGGTGGTCGATGCAGAACTGGCCGATCCTGCCGATGCCATCGCGCAGCCCGCACGTGGCGAGGCAGTCGAAGATCATCGTGCAGCGTTTCGGGCCGCGCGCGACGGCCTTGGCCTGCAGCTTCGGCAGCAGGCGCAGGTAGTTCTCCAGCCATGGCGTGCGCACCGCCCGCGCCGGCAGGCCGGCGACGCTGATGAACTCGACGATGTCCTCCGCCTTCGCGCCGGCCAGCACCCGCTTGAACTCCGGGTGCGCGTCGCTCTCCTCGGTGACTGCGAAGGCGGTGCCGACCTGCACCGCCGAGGCGCCGAGCGAGAACAGCTC
>JBHJND010000232.1:0-4777 GCA_048497655.1 Caballeronia novacaledonica | reverse complement strand
GGTAAGCAAAATCAAGCGCGAACACGACGGTGAGCGCATACCAACCATCGTCTTCACCAAGGGCGGCGGCCTGTGGCTGGAGCAGATCGCCGACACCGGTTGCGATGCCGTAGGGCTCGACTGGACGGTCAACCTGGGCGCGGCCCGGGAGAGGATCGGCAGTCGATGTGCGCTGCAGGGCAACGTCGACCCGATGATCCTGTTCGGGGGCGACGAGGCTATCCGACGCGAAGTCGGGCAGGCTCTTTCATCCTTCGGCCGGCCCGCCGCCGGTTCCGGTCATGTGTTCAACCTCGGTCACGGCATCTCGCAGCACACCCCGCCGGAAGCGGTGTCGGTGCTGGTCGATGCCGTGCACGAGGTGAGCCAGCGGATTCGGCACTGAAACCTGCCGCCCGCCGGCGGCGGCGCGTATGGTTGGCTGACGCTTTCTTGCGCCAACCCTCTTGACTTATGCACAAACTCGCGTTCAGCGCCAAGGCGGCTGCGCTGCCGAGCCTGGCTGCTGCTACGTACTCGCATCTAGGGCACAAGCGATTGATTCGAATGAAGAAAGAGCCCGGCCCACGTTTTGCATACGCCGGTGCGCGCGGATCAGGCGCGGGCCCTCGCGCGGCCCGGGTCAACTTTTCCACACAATTGTCCACAGCCTGGCGAGCTGACATCAAACTGAAATAAAACATGCGTTTGCCGTCGAATCTTCGCAAGATGGTCGAGATGCGATGACGGACTCTGACGGCGCGTACGCCGAAGTCGTCATCGATCTCCCGGTCGGCCAGCCGCTGACCTACCGCGTGGGCGAGGGCGAGCGGGATGCCCGGCCGGGGACCTGCTGCGTAGTGCCGGTGGCCAGCCGCGAGGTAATGGGGATCTGCGTCGGCAGAAGCGCCGAAGCCCCGGTCGCCGACGAGAAGATCCGCCTGGTGAAGCGCTGGCTCGGCGACATCGCGCCGCTGGACGCGCACTGGCAGGCCTTCACCCGTTTCGCTGCCGACTACTACCAGCATCCGTGGGGCCAGGTTGCGGTTGCCGCCCTGCCGCCGCTGCTTCGCGCGACGCCCGGGCCTCGCTGGGCCTCTTCGCTAAGGCGTCTGCGCGATGCCGCCAGGCCCGGGCTCGCCGCGGCCGGAGACCGCACGGCGGTTCCCGAGCTGAATGCGGAGCAGCGCGCGGCGGTCGACGCGATCTCGGCGCAGACGGGATTCGCGCCGATGCTGCTGCACGGGGTGACGGGCAGCGGCAAGACCGAGGTCTATCTGACGGCGATCGAGCGCCTGCTGGCGCGCGAGCCGCAGGCGCAGGCGCTGCTGCTGGTGCCGGAGATCGGCCTGACGCCGCAACTGCAGGCGCGGCTGCAGGCCCGCTTTGCGGCAGAGCGGATCGCCTGCCTGCACAGCGGCCTGCCGGCAGCAGAGCGGTCCGCTGCCTGGCTGGCCGCCCACGAGGGCCGCGCGCGCATCGTGCTCGGCACGCGGCTGGCGGTGTTCGCTTCCCTGCCCCGGCTGCGCATGCTGATGGTCGACGAGGAGCACGACACCTCTTACAAGGCGGGCGACGGCGTGCGCTACTCGGCGCGCGACCTGGCGGTCAAGCGCGGGCAGATGCTCGGCGTGCCGGTGGTGCTCGGCTCGGCCACGCCGGCGCTGGAGAGCTGGACGCAGGCAATGCAGGGCCGCTATCGCCTGCTGCGCCTGCCGCGGCGCGCCACCGAGGCCGAACAGCCGACGGTGGAGCTGATCGACCAGCGCCAGCACAAGGCCGCCAGCGGCCTGACCGAGCCGCTGCGTGCGGCACTGGAGCAGACCGTCGCCAGGGGCGAGCAGGCTCTGGTGTTCATCAACCGTCGCGGCTACGCGCCGGTGGTCGCCTGCGCTGCCTGCGGCTGGCTGTCTGCATGCCCGAAGTGCGCCGTGTTCGCCGCCTTTCACAAGACCGATGGCGCGCTGCACTGCCACCACTGCGGCTGGCGCAGCCGGGTGCCGCGCGCCTGTCCCACCTGCGGCAACCAGGACCTCGATGCGGTCGGCCACGGCACGCAGCGCCTCGAAGAGTCCTTGTCGGCGGCGCTGCCGGGCGCGCGCATCCTGCGCATCGACCGCGACAGCACCCGCCGGCGCGGCGCCGCCGATGCCGCGCTCGCCACCGTGCACGCCGGCGAGACGGACGTGCTGGTCGGCACGCAGATGATCGCCAAGGGACACGACTTCCAGCGCGTCTCGCTGGTGGGCATCGTCAACGCCGACGCGCAGCTGGTCTCGCACGACTTCCGTGCGCCGGAGCGGCTCTTCGCCACCGTGCTGCAGGTGGCCGGCCGCGCCGGCCGCAGCGGGCTGCCGAGCCGGGTGCTGGTGCAGACACGCTATCCCGAGCACCCGCTGTTCGCGGCTCTGCGCCGCTTCGACTACGAGGGGTTCGCCCGCAGCCAGCTGGCCGAACGCGAGGCGGCCGGCATGCCGCCCTTCGTGCCGCAGGCGCTGCTCACCGCGCAGGCGAAATCGCTCGAGGCTGCCCTGGCCTTCGTCGGCCACGCGCGCGCAATCGGCCGCGGCCTGCACCAGCCGGCGACGCTGTACGACCCGGTGCCGATGCCGCTGGCGCGCCTGGCCGGAGTGTTCCGCGCGCAGATGCTGGTCGAGGCGCCGCGGCGCAGCCTGCTGCAGGCTTTCCTGCGCCAGTGGCTGGCGCGCCTGCGCGAGGCCGATCCGCCGCCCGGGCCGCGCGTGCAGTGGCAGATCGAGGTCGACCCGCAGGAAATTTAGCCCGGCGCCGGAATATCCGGCACGCCGCGGGTGTTCAATGAATGTCCTTCGCCGACCCCCAAGGAGACTTTCCCATGTTGCGCCGACTCTCGATCGTCCTTGCCGTATTCGTTCTCGCCTCGTGTGCCCAGATGTCGTCGATGACGGGCGGGCCGCCGGTCACGACCGCCGAGGGCGTCCTGGTCAACGACAAGGGCATGACCCTGTACACCTTCGACAAGGACACCGCCGGCAGCGGCAAGAGCACCTGCAACGGGCCCTGCGCCGCCAACTGGCCGCCGCTGATGGCCGCGGCCGATGCGAAGGCTTCCGCTGACTGGTCGATCATCACCCGCGATGACGGCGGCAAGCAGTGGGCCTACAAGGGCAAGCCGGTGTACCTGTGGATCAAGGACCAGAAGCCAGGCGACCGTACCGGCGATGGCGTCAACAACGCCTGGCGACTGGCGCGTCCATAGGCAGGGAATGCCGGCGCGCGCTAACGTCCGCCGGCGATGCCGTCCTTTACCGCCGCCGAGATCGAAGCGCTGATCCCGCGCCTGCGCCGCTTCGCGCGGGCGCTCACCGGCAGCGCAGAGGCTGCCGACGACCTCGTGCAGGACACCCTCGAACGGGCGTGGGTCAAGCGTGAGCTCTGGCAGGCGGGCACCAACCTGCGCGCCTGGCTGTTCGCGGTGATGCACGGCGTGTTCATCAACGGCGTGCGCCGCGTTCGCGCGACCGAATCCCTCGATGCGCCGGATTTCGTCGGCGTCGATCGCGCCGATGCCGAGGCCAGCGCCGAGACCGCGATCGCGGTGCGCGACCTGCGCCGCGCGCTGCTGCGCCTGCCCGACGAACAGCGCCAGGTGGTACTGCTGGTCGGGCTCGAGCAGTTGTCGTACGCCGAGACCGCGCAGGTGATGGACGTGCCGATCGGAACGGTGATGTCGCGGCTGGCTCGTGGCCGCGAGCGTCTGCGGCAATTGCTGGAAGAAGGCCTGCCGGACCGTCACGGTCTGCGGCGAGTGAAATAGCGGGTGATGCGGTGGACGAAGAGCAGTTGCACGCGTATGTCGATGGCACCCTGAGCGACGCCGCGCGGGCGTCGGTCGAGGTGCTTCTGGCCGCGCATCCCGAGGACGCCGCACGCGTCGGCGCGTATCGGGCGCAGAACGAGGCGCTGCATCGTGCTTTCGATGCGGTGCTCGACGAGCCGCACGGCCTGCACTTCCGCGCGCCGAGGCGCGATCGCTGGCGCTGGCCCGCCGCCCTCGCCGCGACCTTCGTCGGCGGCGCCGTCATCGGCGCCCTGTTGCACGCGTCCTGGGGCGGCCGCGGTGCAGCGGCCGGCACGGTCGCGATCGCCCGCCAGGCTGCCGTTGCCCACGCCGCCTACATGCCGGAGGTGCGCCACCCGGTCGAAGTCGCGGCGAGCGACGAGCAGCACCTCGTGGCGTGGCTGTCGAAGCGGCTGGACACCCCGGTGCGGGCGCCGTCGCTGGTGTCCGCCGGCTACCGGCTGCTCGGCGGCCGCCTGCTGCCCCCCGCGGGCGAAGCGGGCGCCGCGCCGGTGGCGCTCTTCATGTACGAGAACGCGCAAGGCAAGCGGCTGTCCCTGTTGGTGCGGCGCGAGGCCACGGCGACCGACACCGCGTTCCGCTTCGCCCAGCAGGGCGCCACCAATGTCTTTTACTGGGTCGACGGGCCGCTCGGCTATGCGCTGGCCGGCGACCTCGGCCGCGACGAGCTGTCGGCGGTCGCCCAGGGCGTCTATCGGCAGCTGAACCCCTGACCGATCGAGGGGGTAGAAACAGCGAGGGCCGGCATGGCCGGCCCTCGCTTCGCGCCAATCTGTGCGGGGTTACTTCGACTGCGCCAGCATGTACTGCACGGCAGCGCCGATCTCGGCGTCCGTGGCCGCGGCAGCGCCGCCCTTCGGCGGCATGGCGCCCTTGCCTTTGGTCGCGGAAGCGAGAAGCCCCTTAAGTCCCTGCTTGATGCGCGGCGCCCACGCGGCCTTGTCGCCGATCTTCGGC
>JBHJND010000231.1:0-5731 GCA_048497655.1 Caballeronia novacaledonica | reverse complement strand
GCGTCAGCCGCCACGCCACGTAGCCGGCCAGGCTGACCCCGGAGATCAGCACCACCATCAGCCCGATGTGGAACGGGTTGAGGACGCCGTAGGGGCCGTAGCCCTGGTCGGGCAGCAGCGGCAGCACGATCGCGCTGATCGCGCCGAACTGCAGCATCGAGCGGATGTCGGTCGGCGTCAGCCGCGTCGCTACGCCTTCCAGCTCGGTCTTGAAGTACAGCAGCGCGGTCGTGCCGATGCCCAGCGCGACCGCCAGCGTGCGCTCGCCGTGCAGGTTCAGCGCGCCGAGCACGTAGACCAGCACGGCGGCAACGACGGTGGTCGTGCCCGAGTCCTCGGCCGTGGTCGCCGGGTCGGCGAGGTAGGCACCGGCGATCGTCAGGCCGACCAGCGCAAAGCCGACCGGCACCAGCCACGGGCTGTCGAGCGACCGGGCGACGAGCGCGCATGCGGTGCCGAGCACGGCGATCAGCACGAAGGTGCGCAGGCCCGCCTTGGAGGTCGGCTTGCGTTCCCGCTCGGTGCCGACCAGCAGGCCGATCGCGGCGCTGACGGCGAAAGTCAGCGACAGGTCGAGCGTGTCGTTCACGCTGCAAGTCTAGGCAGACCGCGCCGGCGCTCATTGCGCCGGATCATTCAGGACGCCGCCAGTTCGTCCCGCGCCTGCGCCAGGTGCGCCACATCCGCCCAGTCGATGATCTGCAGCCGCAGCGGCTCCGGCTGCGCCTGCAGGCGGTTGATGCTGGCGTTGAGCATCAGGTGCTCGCGCGGCGCATCCCAGGCCAGCGCGCGCGCATTGCGATAGATGACGTCGAGCACGCCGCCGTGCGTGACGACCGCTACCGTACGCCCCGCATAGGCCGCCGCGATCTCCTGCATCGCCTCGAGCACGCGGCCGATGAACTCGGTTCCGGACTCGCCGCCGGGGATGCGCCAGTCGACGTCGCGCGCGCGCCAGGCGGCGAACTCCTCCCGGTGCTGGGCGGCGATCTCGTCGAGCGTCTTGCCCTCGAACAGGCCGAAGACGCGCTCGCGCAGGCGCGGCTCGGGCACCATCGGCAGTCCATGCGCATCGGCCAGCGGCGCGCCGGTCATCCAGGCGCGCGCGAGGTCGCTGGCAACGATCGCGTCTATCGCCTCGCCCGCGAGCCGCTCCGCCAGCCGGCCCGCCTGCCAGACACCGGTGGTCGACAGCGGCACGTCGAGGCGACCCTGGATCCGATGCTCGGCGTTCCACGCTGTCTCGCCGTGGCGGATCAGCAGCACGGTGGTCGCTTTGCCCGAATCCATCACTCCCCCTTGCCGGCAAGCCGCGGGTTCAGCGTGTAGGTGCCGGCGATCGACGCCGACGCCAGCACGTGCCCCTCGATCGCCTTGCGGACCTCGAGTCCGCCGAAGCGTCCTTCGAGCGGCACCGCTTCGAGATCAAGGGCGCAGATCGTGAATACATAGCGGTGGACGATCGAGTCGTTCCACGGCGGGCACGGCCCGTCGTAGCCGTAGTAATCGCCTTCCATGTCGTGGTCACCCCTGAACCACGCCGTGTAGTCGTTGATGCCCTGGCGGGTGTCGTGCGGCGCCGCCGGCCCGCCTTTGCCGCGCGGCGTCACTGCATGCGAATAGGCTCCGTCGTCGATCTTCGACGTCGACGGCCCGATGTCGACCAGTACCCAGTGGAAGAAGTCAACCCGCGGCAGGCCGGACGGAATCTCCCGCCCCTCCCGGTTCACGTCCTCGGGCCGGCTCGGCACGTCGCGATCGTGACAGGTCAGCACTAACGACTTCGTTCGGTCCGGCGCGCCGCTCCACGCCAGGTGCGGGTTGCGGTTCGCCGACAGCCTGACGTGGTGTGCCGGGTCGATCACCGCGAACGCGAACTGCGCCGGAATGCGGCTGCCGTCGGCAAACGAATCACTCCACAGCTTCATGAGATCGGCTCCCTGGGCTTGACCTGCAGCCAGAAGGTCACCGGCCCGTCGTTGGTCGACTCTACCTGCATGGATGCACCGAAGACGCCGGTGGCCACCAACGGATGGCGGGCCCGCGCCTGCTCGACGAAGCGGCCGAACAGCCGCTCGCCTTCGCCCGGCGGCGCTGCCGGCGTAAAGCTCGGCCGCGTGCCACTCGACGTGTCGGCAGCCAGGGTGAACTGCGGCACCAGCAGCAACCCGCCGCCGACGTCGACCAAGCTGAGGTTCATCTTCCCCTGTCGATCGGCGAACAGCCGAAAGGCCAGCAGCTTGGCGAGCAGCGCATCGGCTTCGCGCTCGGTGTCGCCGCGCTGCGCGCAGACCAGCGCCAGCACGCCGCCGTCGATGACGCCGACCTCCGCTCCGCCGACCCGCACGCGCGCCTGCGTCACTCGCTGGATGAGCGCGATCATGCGGCCATTCTATGAGGTGCGGATCGGCGCTGAAGCGCGGCGGCGCGAGGCACCGCGATCACGTCGACGACGGATAAATGTGGTCGGGAGCCCGCCCGGCAAGCCAGCGCTCGTGCATTTCCGCATATGCCGCCTCGATCTGCCTGGCGAAGCGCGGCGTGTCGAACAGCGGCGCAGCCAGTCGATTGGCGAGCAGCTTCTGCCTGATCTGCGCGAGCCGCGGCGGATTGGTGGCCAGTTCCACGGCCAGCGCCTCGTACTCGGGCAACCCGCCGGTGATCAGTTCCGGCAACCCGGCCGCGCTCAGCAGGCTGGCCGCCACCCGGCTCGCAAATGCCTCTCCCGCGCAGGTCAGCACCGGCAGCCCGGCCCACAGGGCGTCGCTGGCGGTCGTGTGCGCGTTGTACGGCAGGGTGTCGAGAAACAGGTCCGCGCTTCGATGCCGCGCCAGGTGGTCGGGCAGGTTGGTGCGGCGTGCGAAGACCAGGCGCTCGGGGCGCACACCTCGCCGGCCGGCCTCCCTGCGCAGGTTGGCCGCCGCCGTCGGGCTGTCCTCGATCAGCCACAGGACGCTCGGCTCGACGCGCTTCAGGATCCGCATCCACGCGTCGAACGTCGGCGGGGTGATCTTGTAGTTGTTGTTGAAGCAGCAGAAGACGAGGCCCTCGGATGGCAGCCCCAGTTCGTCGCGCCCGAACGACCGCTCGGCGACGACCCGCTTCCTGTCGTTGACCTGGTAGCTGTCCGGCAGGAAGGCGATCTTCTCCGAATAGTGCGACTCGCTGCCGGGGGGAATCAGCACGCGGTCGGCGACGATGTAGTCGACGTACCCGGCGCCCATCGTTCCCGGGTAGCCGAGGTAGTTGGCCTGCACCGGCGCGGCTCGCTCGGCGAATATTCCCGGCCGGCAGTCCTCGGTGTAGCCCTTCAGGTCGACGGCGATGTCGATCAGCAGCTCGCGCGACAGCCGCGCCACGTCGCGGTCGCTCATCGTGCGCACGTCGATGAACCGGTCGAACGCCGCGCGCACGCGCCGGTGCATCCGGTCGTCGCTCACGGGACCGAAGTCGAAGCCGCACAGTTCGAACCTGGATCGGTCGTGCAGCTCGAACAGTTCCGCCATCAGGCGGGTCGTTGCGTGGTCCCGATAGTCGGCCGAGTAGTAGCCGAGCCGGATCTTCGCCGCCCGTTGGCGGATCGGTATCGGCCCGAGTTCGTCCCGTGGCGGGAACTTCCTCGCCGCATAGGCCTGTGCAACCTTGTGCTGGATCGACGGGGAGCCCGTCAGCCCGAGCGCATCGAACGGCATGCACCCCTGCCCGTCTCGCGCGATCTTCGCCTGCAGCCTGGCGAGCTGCGCTTCGATGTTGTTCCAGTCGCAGGTCCGCAGCCTGGAGTACAGCAGCCGCGGGTAGACGAACTCCAGGTCCGGATCCAGCCTGTAGGCCCGCTCGAAGCTCTCCCGCGCCTCCGGCTCCCTCCTCGCCTTCAGCAGGAAGTCGCCGCGCAGGTTGTGCGCCTCGGCGAGAGCCGGGTTCAGCGCGATCGCCCGGTCGAAGCTGGCCAGGGCATCGTCCATGAGGCCGAGTTCCTGCAGCGCGCTGCCGCGGTTGGCGTGTGCCTCGGCGTAATCGGCGGCAAGTTCGATCGCCCGGTCGAAGCTGGCGAGCGCCTCGCGGGCCCGCCCGAGGTCGAGCAGGACGTTGCCTCGGTTGTTGTGCTGTTCCGGGTTGCCGGGGTCGATGCCGAGCGCGCGCTCGAAGCTCTGCAGCGCCTCGGCAAGCCGCCCCTGATCGCGCAGCGCCAGCCCCTTGTTGATGTGCGCCTCGGGGCTGCCGGGCGCCAGTTCGACCGCGCGGTCGAAGCTCTGCAGCGCCTCGTCGATCCGCTTCAGCTTCTGCAGCGCGAGGCCACGGTTGTTGAAGACATCGGCGTTGAAAGGCTCCGCGGCCAGGCACTGGTCCAGCAACCGCAGGCCCTCCGCGGCATGGCCGCGCTGCGTTTCGGCACTGCCGAGGAGGAACAACAGGCGCGCATGGCCGGGATGGCCGGCGAGCAGCCGGCGATAGACGGGAATCGCCTTTTCGACGCGTCCGGACCGATGCAGCGAAAGCGCCTGCCGAAGGAGCGCATCGGGATCAGCAGCTTGCTTCATCGTCGGTCGACTCACGACGGCGCCGGCCGGCGTGCCGGCAAGCCGGCGCCGCAGGCCTGCGGCGAACGGGCCGCACCCGCCGCGCGGCCGTCGCCGGCCGCGCCATGCCTCAGGAGACCGTCACCCGCGCCCACTTGCGCTTGCCGACCTGCACCACGTAGGTCCCGGCACCGAGCTTCAGCGCGCGGTCGCTGATCTTCTGCCCGTCGACCTTCACCCCGCCCTGCTCGACGTTGCGCACCGCCTCCGAGGTCGACGGCGCCAGGCCGGCCTGCTTCAGCAGCGCGGCGATGCCGACGGCACCGCCTTCGGCCGCCAGGACGACCTCCGGCATGTCCTCGGGCGCGGCGCCGGCGCGGAAGCGTGCCTCGAACCCGGCGAGCGCCTCGTCGGCCGCCCGCGCCGAGTGGAAGCGGGCGACGATCTCCTGCGCCAGCAGCACCTTGATGTCGCGTGGATTGCGCCCTCCCTGCGTCTCGCGCCGGAACTTCGCGATCTCCTCGTTCGACCGCATCGACAGCAGGTCGTACCAGCGCCACATCTGCTCGTCGGAGATCGACATCACCTTGCCGAACATCTCGAAGGGCGGCTCGGTGATGCCGACGTAGTTGCCCTTGCTCTTGCTCATCTTCTCGACCCCGTCGAGACCTTCGAGCAACGGCATGGTCAGGATGCACTGCGGCTCCTGGCCGTAGTGGCGCTGCAGTTCGCGGCCGACCAGCAGGTTGAACTTCTGGTCGGTGCCGCCGAGCTCCAGGTCGGCGCGCAGCGCCACCGAGTCGTAGCCCTGCATCAGCGGATACAGCAACTCGTGCATGGCGATCGGCACGTTCTCGCGCATGCGCTTGGCAAAGTCGTCGCGCTCGAGCAGCCGCGCCAACGTGTACCTGGCCGCCAGCTTGATCATGCCGGCGGCGCCCAGCGGCTCCGACCATTCCGAGTTGTAACGGATCTCGGTCTTCGTCCGGTCGAGCACCAGCGAGGCCTGGTCGAAGTAGGTCCTGGCGTTGGCTTCGATCTCCTCGCGGGAAAGCGGCGGCCGCAGCGTGTTGCGCCCCGACGGGTCGCCGATCATCGACGTGAAGTCGCCGATCAGGAAGATCACCGTGTGGCCCAGGTCCTGCAGCTGGCGCATCTTGTTCAGCACCACGGTGTGGCCCAGGTGCAGGTCGGGCGCGGTCGGATCCAGGCCG
>JBHJND010000230.1:0-2734 GCA_048497655.1 Caballeronia novacaledonica | reverse complement strand
GATGGTCGAGAACGCCTTCTTCATCCAGCAGAACGAGGACGGCTACCGCGACCGGCCGATCGCGGCGATCCTGCGCGAGTTCTGCGACCACACCGATGGCGCCTGGATGAGCGCCAAGAAGGACAGCCTGGTCAACATCGGTGGCTGGCTGGCGGTCAACGACCGCGAGCTGTTCGAGGAACTTCGCAACCTGGTGGTGGTGTACGAGGGGCTGCACACCTACGGCGGGCTGGCCGGCCGCGACATGGAAGCGATGGCCATCGGCATCGCCGAGTCGGTCGCCGACGACCACGTGCGCTCGCGGGTGGAGCAGGTGCGCTACCTTGGCGAGCTGCTGAGCGAGTGGGAGATCCCCATCGTGCGGCCGATCGGCGGCCACGCGATCTTCCTCGACGCGCGGCGCTTCTATCCGCACCTGCCGCAGGACCGGTTCCCGGCGCAGACGCTCGCCGCCGAGCTGTACCTCGACTCCGGCATCCGATCGATGGAGCGCGGCATCGTCAGCGCTGGGCGCGACCCGGCCACCGGCGACCACCACCGGCCCAAGCTGGAGCTCACCAGGCTGACGATCCCGCGCCGGGTCTACACGCAGGCGCACATGGACGTGGTGGCCGAGTCGGTGCTTGCCGCCTGGCAGAACCGCGAGAAGGCGCGCGGCTTGAAACTGGTCTACGAGCCGAAGTACCTGCGCTTCTTCCAGGCACGCTTCGAGCGGCTCTGACCGCCGCGCGAGACCGCGGCGAAAACAACGGGAGCAGGCGGATGAAATCCGATATCGAGATCGCGCAGGCGGCGCGCATGCTGCCGATCGTCGAGCTGGCGCGCGAGCGGCTCGGCATCCCCGAGGCGGCGCTGCAGCCCTATGGCCGCTACAAGGCCAAGATCTCGCTCGAGCACCTGGCCTCGCTGCACGAGCGGCCCGACGGCAGGCTGATCCTGGTCACCGCGGTGAGCCCGACGCCGGCCGGCGAAGGCAAGACCACCACCGCGGTGGGCCTGGCCGACGCGCTGAACCGGATCGGCAGGCGGGCGGTGCTCGCCCTTCGCGAGCCGTCGCTGGGGCCGGTGTTCGGCATGAAGGGCGGTGCGGCCGGCGGCGGGCTGGCGCAGGTGGTGCCGATGGAGGACATCAACCTGCACTTCACCGGCGACTTCTCCGCCATCGCGCTGGCCAACAACCTGCTGGCGGCGATGGTCGACAACCACATCCACCACGACAACCAGCTGCGCTTCGACTTTCGCCGCGTCTCCTGGCGGCGGGTGGTCGACATCAACGACCGCGCGTTGCGCGACATCACGATCGGGCTGGGCGGCCCGGCCAACGGCTTCCCGCGCCAGGACGGCTTCGACATCGTCGCCGCCTCGGAGGTGATGGCGATCTTCTGCCTGGCCACCTCGCTGGCCGACCTGAAGGAGCGGCTCGGCAACATCGTGGTCGGCACCACGCGCGCGCTGGCGCCGATCCGCGCCCGCGACCTGAAGGCGCACGGCGCGATGGCGGCGCTGCTGCGCGACGCACTGGCGCCGAACCTGGTGCAGACGCTGGAGAACAACCCGGCGATCATCCACGGCGGCCCGTTCGGCAACATCGCGCACGGCTGCAACTCGGTGCTGGCGACCCGCGCGGCGATGAAGCTCGGCGACTACGTCGTCACCGAGGCCGGCTTCGGCGCCGACCTCGGCGCCGAGAAGTTCATCGACATCAAGTGCCGCAAGTCCGGCCTGCGGCCCGATGCCGCGGTGCTGGTGGCGACGATCCGCGCACTGAAGTTCCACGGCGGTGCCGAACCCGGGTCGCTGACGCAGGAAGACCTGCCGCGCCTGGAGCGCGGCATCGTCAACCTAGAGCGGCACCTGAACAACCTGCGCAACCACTTCGGCCTGCCGGTAGTGATCGCGATCAACCGCTTCGCCACCGACACCGAGGCGGAGCTGCGGCTGGTGCAGCAGACGGTCGCCCACCACGGCGCGCCGGCGGTGGTCACGCGCCACTTCGAATCGGGCGGTGCCGGCGCCGTGGACCTGGCGCACGAGGTGGTGCGGCTGGCCGACAGCGGCGCGGCCAACTTCCGCCTGCTCTACGAAGACGACCTGCCGCTGTGGCAGAAGATGAAGGCGGTCGCCACGCAGGTCTACGGTGCCGCCGACATCACCGCCGACACGAAATTGCGGGCGCAGGTCCGCCGGCTGCAGGACGACGGCTACGGCCGGCTGCCGGTGTGCGTGGCCAAGACGCAGTACTCGTTCTCCACCGACCCGCTGCTGCGCGGCGCGCCGAGCGGCCACGTGGTCAACGTGCGCGAGGTCCGGCTGGCCGCCGGCGCCGAGTTCGTCGTCATGATCTGCGGCGACATGATGACCATGCCCGGCCTGCCGAAGGAGCCGGCGGCGACGAAGATCGACGTCGACGACAGCGGACGGATCGTCGGGCTGTTCTAGTTGTCGCGGGCTCCGCGGCCGCGGGGGCACCCGGCGCCCCAGGGGCGGGACCGCTTGCGCCTAGCGCAGGCTCGGCGGCGAGTAGGAGGCCTGCTGCATGCCGGCCGGCTGCGACGGCCGTCCGGCGAGCAACGGCGCGGCGGGCGCCGAGGCGGTCATCCCGGCGCTGCCGGCGAGCCAGTCCGAGTCCTCGAGAAAGGCCGCCGCGCCGGCGAGCGTGAACAGGGCGGAGAGCAGCACGAACAGCACGCCTTCCATCGAGTGGACCACCGTGATCTCCAGGAAGCGCATCGCT
>JBHJND010000229.1:0-2242 GCA_048497655.1 Caballeronia novacaledonica | reverse complement strand
GCGGCCGGCCGAATGGCGCTGACCACCCGTCGCAGCTTGCCGCTGCGCGGCTCGCGCTGCGGCGCTGCCGCGTCGAGGTCGACGCGGATCCCGGCCAGGTCGAGCCGCTTCAGGTAGGCAAGCAGAGCGGCACAGGCACCGGCGCCGCGCGGCCGTTCGGCGCGGCCGAGCCGCAGTGACAGGCGCCGCGGGCCGGTCTGCAGCAACTGGAAGTCGCTGACCAGGGCATCGTCCTCCAGCACCGTGGCCAGCGCCAGCGGCAACAGCCTGACCGGCGCGCCGTCCCGGCGGGCGAGGCTGAGCACGTCGTCGCTGCGCCCCTGCACCTCGATCGCCGGCAAGTGCGAGCCACAGGGGCACGGCGCCGGCTGCACGGTGATCGAATCGCCGAGGTCGTAGCGGATCAGCGGCTGGGCGCGGTTGGCGAGGTTGGTCAGCAGCGTGGTGTGCGACGGCTGGCCGGGTGGCACGGGCCGGCCGCGGGCATCGACGCCTTCGAGCAGGACCCAGTCGCAGTTCACGTGCAGGCGATCGTGCCGGCACGGCCAGGCAATCGAAAGGAACTCGGAAGCGCCGTAGGCTTCGCGCACGCGGCAGCCGAAGGCCTGCGCCAGCTGCCGGCGCGTCGCCGCGCCGAGCGACTCGCCGCCGCACCACAGCTCCTCGAGCGACAGGCGCAGGCGGCCCGCCCGCTGCTCGTCGGCCAGCAGCTCGGCCACCGTCGGGTAGGCGGCCAGCAGGCTGGGGCAGTACTCGTTCAGCTGCCTGACCAGGTCGGGCAGCGGCTGCAGCACCGAGAAGGCGCGCGGCCACGGCGCCAGCAGCGGGAACATGCGGCGCAGCCTCTCGACGGTGGCGATGCCCGCAAAGTGGCCCTCGATTGCCGCCACCATTGCGTAGCGCTCGCCGGCGAGGAACGGGCCGGCAGCCAGCGGCCCGACCGACAGCCCGCGAAAGCGCAGCAGTTCCAGCGCGTCGTAGACCGCCAGCGCGTCACCGTCGTGCACGAAGATGCCGGGCACGCCGGTCGAGCCGGAGCTGGTCCACGCCGCGTAGTGCCCCGCCAGCGGCGCGCCGATCCGCGCCGGGTCGGCCAGGAAGGCATCGATCTGCACACGGCCCAGGCCGGTCGCCGCCAGCGATGCCGGCAGGTCGGCCATCAGCTGCGACTTGTGCAGCACCGGCAGGTCGGCAAGCTGCGTTGCCGAGGCGGGCGGCAGGTCGCGGTGCAGCCGCTTGTACAGCGGCACCTGCGTCCGCGCGAAACGCAGCAATGCGCGAAGCCGCTCACGCGCACGCTGCTCGAGCGCCTCTCGATCGAGCCAGGTGCCCGACCAGACGTCGCCCGCCGCCCTGCCCCAGCGGGCCGCGTCGAAGAATGCGGGCGGCGTGACGGGCGCAGGTTCAAGCACTGCGCTGTCACGGTGCCGGTGCGAGGCCGCGCTGGCCGTGCCTGCCATCAAACCCACTCCGTCCGGCGCGCCTGTCGACCCGCTGCCGCCGGTGCGCCAGTTCCCTGTTACCGCGGCGAGCGGCCATCGCGTTTGATCTGCGCCAACAGGCCGGCCGTCAGGACGGGCGCCATCCCGTGAGCGCGCTGCGCACAAGGGGGGCGCGCCGACCGCTGACCGTCATCAACAGGACCCGCGCCGGCGCTTCTAGAGTGAGCCATGGACCACGATGGAGCTGAACGATGACGAACGAGACGATGACGAACGTCAGCCGTGAACAACTGGCCGGCGATGCCCGGCAGGTCCTCGACGACGTGCAGGCGCTGCTGGCACAGGCCGCGGAGAGCACCGGGCAGCAGGCGCAGGATCTGCGCAGCCGCGCCGCCGGGCAGCTGAAACAGGCGCAGGCCCGCCTCGGTGAGTTGCAGCACAGCACCGCCGAGCGCTCGCGCGCCGCGATGCACGCCACCGACGACTGGGTGCACCTGCACCCGTGGGGCGCGGTGGGGCTCGGCGCCGGCGTCGGCTTCCTGATCGGGCTGCTGGTTGCACGCCGCTGAGGGCGGCCGGTTCGCCCGCGGTCGGCGCGAGCCGCCACGGGCAGCGGCGCGCAGCCGTCAGACGTTGTGCGCTGCCTGCAGCAGGGTCCTGGTGTAGGGATGCTGCGGGCTGGCGAGCAGGGCGAGGGCCTCGCCCTGCTCGATGATTTCTCCGTCCTTCATCACCAGCAGGCGATGCGCCATCGCGCGCATGACCGCGAGGTCGTGGCTGATGAAGACATAGCTGATGCC
>JBHJND010000228.1:0-1897 GCA_048497655.1 Caballeronia novacaledonica | reverse complement strand
GGCTGCATCGAGCGATTCAATGGTATCGAAGCTCGTGTAATCCCCCGGATACGTCGCGCTAAAGGCGGCACGCGGTCGCCCGCGGCTCGGCTCAGCACTCGATCACGTTGACCGCCAGCCCGCCGCGCGCCGTTTCCTTGTACTTGGTCTTCATGTCGGCGCCCGTTTCCCACATCGTCTTGATCACCTTGTCGAGCGACACGTAGTGCGTGCCGTCGCCGGCCAGCGCCATGCGGGCGGCGTTGATCGCCTTGACGCTGGCAATCGCGTTGCGCTCGATGCACGGGATCTGCACCAGCCCGCCCACCGGATCGCAGGTCAGCCCGAGGTGGTGCTCCATGCCGATCTCGGCGGCGTTCTCCACCTGCGCCGGCGTGCCGCCGAGCACCGCCGCCAGCCCCGCCGCAGCCATCGAGCAGGCGACGCCGACCTCGCCCTGGCAGCCGACCTCGGCGCCGGAGATCGAGGCGTTCTCCTTGTACAGGATGCCGATCGCCGCCGCGGTGAGCAGGAAGTCGATCACGCCCTGCTCGTTCGATCCGTGCACGAAGCGCGTGTAGTAGTGCAGCACCGCCGGGATGATTCCCGCCGCGCCGTTGGTCGGCGCGGTGACGACGCGGCCGCCGGCGGCGTTCTCCTCGTTCACCGCCAGCGCGTAGAGGTTGACCCAGTCGAGCACCGCCAGCGGATCGCGCAGCGCCGCCTCCGGGTTCGCGGTAAGCCGCCGGTGCAGCGCCGCCGCGCGGCGCTTGACGCGAAAGCCGCCCGGCAGCTCGCCGTCGCGGCGCAGGCCCCGCGCGACGCAGTCCTGCATCGCCTGCCAGATCGCCAGCAGGCCGGCGTCGATGTCGGCGTCGGCGCGCCAGTGCCGCTCGTTGGCGCGCATGACCTGCGCGATCGACATGCCCTGGCGATGGGCGATCTGCAGCAACTGCTCGCCGGTGTGGAACGGGTGGTGCAGCACCGTCGTGTCCGGCGCGATGCGGCGGGCCGCCTCGCCGTCGGCCATCACCTCGGCGCTGACGACGAAGCCGCCGCCGACCGAGTAGTACACCCGCGCGGCGACCTCATGGCCGCCGCCGTCGAAGGCGACGAAGCGCATGCCGTTGGCGTGCGCCAGCGGTTCGCCGTCGAGCGTCAGCTTGCGGTAGAAGAGCAGGTCGGCGCGGGCGTCGAAGTCGATTGCCTGCCGGCCCAGCAGCTTCAGCCGGCCCTCGCTGCGTATCGCATCGAGACGCTGGTCGATGCCATCGACGTCGACCTTGTCCGGCTCCTCGCCTTCGAGCCCGAGCAGCACTGCCTTGTCGGTGCCGTGGCCCCTGCCGGTGGCGCCGAGCGAGCCGTACAGCTCGGCGACGATGCGTGCCACCCGCTGCAGGTGACCGTCATGCTGCAGCCGGACGGCGAACAGCCGCGCCGCGCGCATCGGCCCGACCGTGTGCGACGACGACGGGCCGATGCCGATCTTGAACAGGTCGAAGACGCTTACTGCCATGCGCGGAGCATCGCATCCACCGCGCGGCGGCGCACGCGGCTGCGCACCACCGCAGGGTTATCCGCGTCCCGTCGAGGCGGGCTGCGTGGCGGGCTGCGTGGCGACCGGTGGCGGCAGGGCGCGCGCCGTCGCCTGCGCCTCGTCCCGGCCGGCGTTCTCGGGCGACTGCAGTTCAACGGCAATGCCGACCGCCAGCGCCCAGAGCGCGATCAGCCATCAGACTCGATAGGACATTTCTCAACGCGCCAGCCGGCAGCAGCCGGCGAGACCGGGTTCGGAATGGCGGCAGTCTAGGCGGCACGTCGCCGCCGCGCTGCTAAGAGTTTCCTAAGCTGCATCCTGCGCCGACGAAGCGCCGCAATCGCGGGATGAACCGGCCCGGCGCGCTCAGCGCACCGCGGC
>JBHJND010000227.1:0-1772 GCA_048497655.1 Caballeronia novacaledonica | reverse complement strand
TCCTGCGCGAGGCCGGTGAGCCTGAAGCCGAGCTTGAGCGGCGCATCGCGCCGCCGCGGCCTGCCGCGAAGCCGGTCGCTGCGCCCGCGGCGGTGCCACCGTCGGTCGCACCGCCGCCCGAGATGGCGCGCGCCACTGCGCCCGCAGCGGCCGCCGCCGTGCCGCCGGCGCCGGCGCCTGCTCCACCGGCCGCCGCTCGCGCCGAGCGGCGACGTATCTCGCCGGCGGCGCACAGGCGGGCGCTCGAACTGGGCATCGACATCGACGACGTGCCGGAAGGCGCCGACGGCACGGTCGCGCTGGCCGACGTCGAGCGGGCAGCGGCCAGGCGCTCGCCGCCGGTTGCGAAGGCGCCTGCCGCGGCTGCCGCCCCTGCTCCGCCCGCCGCGGCAACGATGGCCGAGCGCGCGGCGCAGATGCGCAAGGTGATCGGCGCGGCGATGGCGCGCAGCAAGCGCGAGATCCCGCACTACTACCTCGCCGAGGACGTGCTGCTGGCGGCGGCGACCGACTGGCTGGCGGAGAGCAACGCCTCGCGCGGCGTGGCCGACCGGCTGCTGCTGGCGCCGCTGCTGCTCAAGGGCGTCGCCGCGGCGCTGCGCCGCTACCCGGAGTTCAACGGTTACTACCGCGACGACGCCTTCACGCCGAGCGAGTCCATCCACATCGGCGTGGCGATCTCGCTGCGCGCCGGCGGACTGGTCACGCCGGCACTGCTGGAGGTCGACCGCAAGGACGTCGAGCAGCTGAACCGCGAACTGCTCGACCTGATCCGCCGCACCCGCGCCGGCTCGCTCAAGAGCACCGAGCTTTCCGCCGGCACGATCACGGTCACCAGCCTCGGCGAGCAGGGCGTGGCCGCCGTCTACGGCGTGATCTACCCGCCGCAGGTGGCGCTGGTGGGCTTCGGCCGCGTGACGGAGCGGCCGTGGGCGATCGACGGCGGCCTGCGCGTGGCGCCGGTCGTCACCGCGACGCTGGCCGCCGACCACCGCGTAAGCGACGGCCACCGCGGGGGGCTCTTCCTCGCCGCGCTGCGCGAGCTGCTGCAGAATCCGGCCGAACTCACGAAGAACCCGACATGACACGCGAAGAACTGCTTGCCGCGATCCTCGATGCGCTGGCCGGCATCGCCCCCGAGATCGACGCCGCGGCGCTGGCGCCGGCCACGCCGCTGCGCGACCAGGTGGATCTCGACTCGGCCGACTGGCTGAACTTCCTGGTCGCGCTGCACGCGAAGCTCGGCATCGACATCCCCGACGCCGATGCCGCCAGGCTGACCACGCTCGACAAGCTGGCCGACTACTGCGGCAGGAAGCTGTGAAGCGCGCCTCGGCCTGGCCGAAGGCGGCGGTGGCGCGCGTCCACACGCTGTTGTGCGACATCGACGGCACGATGACGAGCGACGGCCGCCTCGGCGCCGCCGCCTACCGGGCGATGGAGCAGTTGCAGGAGGCCGGCGTGCACGTGGTGCCGGTGACCGGCCGCCCGGCCGGCTGGTGCGACCTGATTGCGCGCTTCTGGCCGGTGACGGCGGTGGTCGGCGAGAACGGCGCCTTCTACTTCCGCTACGACCACGCGGCGCGGCGCATGACCCGTGCCTGGGCGCGCGACGACGCCCAGCGCGAGCAGGACCGCGCGCGGCTGGCGGAGATCGGCCGGGAGGTGCTGCGCAAGGTGCCCGGCACGGCGTTGGCCGCCGACCAGCGCTACCGCGAGGCCGATCTCGCCATCGACTGGTGCGAGGACGTGCCGGCGCTTGGCCAGGCGCA
>JBHJND010000226.1:0-6819 GCA_048497655.1 Caballeronia novacaledonica | reverse complement strand
GATGAACTCCGGTGCCAGGGCACGCGCCGTCTCGAACAACTGCACCGTCTTCTGCGCCTCGAACAGGCCGTCGAACACGCGCGGCCAGACGATCTCGGCGCGCCGGGCGCCCTTCTGCAGCAGCTTCAGCCCGGCCCGCTCGAGCGCCTCGAGCATGCTCGGCGCCGCCGCGGCGCGCTGCGAGGTCGCCACCCAGCCGATCGCCGGGGCCTTGTTCATCCGCACCGCCTGCGCCGGCAGGTCCTTCCACGCCGGCTTGCCGGCCAGCACCGAAGCGGCGAACGCGGCGTCCTCGACCGAGCGGGCAAACACGCCGACCTCGTCGAGCGTGTCCGAGTTGGGCTTGACGCCCGAGCGCGGGATCAGCCGCGGCGACGGCTTGTAGCCGACCACGCCGCAGAAGGCCGCGGGGCGGATCACCGAGCCCGCCGTCTGCGTGCCGAGCGCCAGCGGCGCGAAGTGGGCCGCCACCGCCGCCGCGCTGCCGCTGGACGAGCCGCCCGGCGTGTGCGCGAGGTTGTGCGGATTGCGCGTCGGCCCCGGAGTGAAGTTGGCCAGTTCGGCGCAGACCGTCTTGCCGAGCACGTAGGCGCCGGCGTCCTTCAGCGCCGCCACGCAGGCAGCGTCCGCATTGGGACGGTGCCCGACGTAGATCGGCGAGCCGTAGCCGGTGGCGATGTCGGCCGTGTCGATGTTGTCCTTGACGGCGACCGGCAGCCCGTGCAGCGGCCCCCGCCGCGACACCAGATGCAGTTCGCGCGCCGCCGCGATCGCGCGGTCGGCGTCGAACCAGGCAAAGGCCTGCACGTCGCGCTCGCGCTCGTGTATCGCGTCGATGAAAGACCGGGTGACGGTCTCGGGCGAGGCCTCGCCGGCGGTGATCAACCGCGCCAGTTCCACGGCGGACAGGCGATGCAGCGGTTCTCTCATGGCGGGCCCTCTCCTGGCTTGCTTGTGCGTGCGGTCAGCGCGGCACGGCGCGTCACCTCCATCGAACGATAGCCGAAAGCAGCCGGTCTCGCGGTGAGCGCCCACCGACCGGCACAATGCGTTCTCGCCTGCCCGCAACCGGAGCCCCGCACCCGGACGATGGCCTCCAGCCTGCTCGCCCTGCTCGACGACATCGCGACGATCCTCGACGACGTCTCGGTGATGACCAAGGTCGCCGCCAGGAAGACCGCCGGCGTGCTCGGCGACGACCTGGCGCTGAACGCGCAGCAGGTCAGCGGCGTGGCGGCCGCGCGCGAACTGCCGGTGGTGTGGGCGGTGGCCAAGGGATCGATGCTCAACAAGGCGATCCTGGTGCCGGCCGCGCTGGCCATCAGCAGCTTCGTCCCGTGGGCAGTGACGCCGCTGCTGATGATCGGCGGCGCCTTTCTCTGCTACGAAGGCTTCGAGAAACTGGCGCACCGTTTCCTGCATCGCGGCAACGGCGAGAAGGCGCACCGCGAGGAACTCGGGCAGGCGCTGGCCGATCCGGCGGTCGATCTGGTGGCGCTGGAGAAGGAGAAGATCAAGGGCGCGGTGCGCACCGACTTCATCCTGTCCGCCGAGATCATCGTGATCGCGCTCGGCACGGTGGCCGCCGCGCCGCTGCCGCAGCGGATCGGCGTGCTGGTCGGCATCGCGCTGATCATGACCGTCGGCGTCTACGGACTGGTCGCCGGGATCGTCAAGCTCGACGACGCCGGGCTGCATCTGCACCGCTCGACCGGTGACGGCGCCATCGCGGGCGCCAGGAGAGCGATCGGCGGCGCAATCCTGGCCGCCGCCCCCTGGCTGATGAAGGCGCTGTCGGTCGCCGGCACCGCGGCGATGTTCCTGGTCGGCGGCGGCATCCTCGTCCACGGCCTGACGCCGCTGGCCAAGGTCGTCGAAACCGTGGCGCAGAACATCGGCACCGCGGGTGCGGCCGCGACGCTGCTCGCCAACGCACTGGCCGGCGTCGCCGCCGGCGGCATGCTGCTGGCGGCGGTGACCGTAATCGGAAAGCTGGGACGGCGGCGCTGACCTGCGCCGCCGCCGTTCAGTCGATCCGCGTCCAGGTGTTGTTCGGCCGGTCGTCGGCGCGGTGTTCCGTGCTGACGTTCTTGCGCATCGCCCACGGCCGGATCTGGTGGTGAATCGGCAGGTGGCCGACGTCGTCGTGGTGCAGCTTCAGCGCGTCGCGGATCAGCGCATCGCGCTTGGCTGCGTCGGTCTCGGTCTTGATGGCGTCGATCAGCGCATCCATCTTCGGGTTCGAATAGACGCCCAGGTTGTAGGTGCCGTCGGCGCCCTTGCCGTCGGCCGGCGGAGTGCGGATCAGCGACTGCAGCGAATACAGCGCATCGAAGGTCGCCACGCCCCAGCCGAGCATGTAGGCGCTGGTGTCGCGCTTGAGGATCTTGGCGATGTAGGTGGCGAACGGCATCGCGTTGAGCCTCGCCTTGACGCCCACCCGTGCCCACATGGCGACGATCGCCTGGCAGATCTCCTCGTCGTTCACGTAGCGGTTGTTCGGGCAGTCGAGCGTGAACTCGATGCCGTTCGGGTAGCCGGCCTCGGCGAGCAGCTTCTTCGCCGCCTCGGGGTCGTACGGATAGCGCTTGTCGGCCTCCGCGGTCCAGCCGTGCACCGACGGCGCGATCATGGTGCCCGCCGGCAGCGACAGGCCGCGCATGGTCGTGCGCCGGATCGTCTCGATGTCGATCGCCTGGTACAGCGCCCTGCGCACGCGCACGTCCTTGAACGGGTTCTTGCCCTTCTGCCCGTAGAGCAGTTCGTCGCGCGCCTGGTCCAGCCCGATGAAGATGGTCCGGTTCTCGGCGCCGTCGATCACCTTGATGTTCGGATCCTGCCGCAGCCGCGCGACGTCCTGCGGCGCCGGGTCGGGCAGCAGGTCGACCTGCCCGGACAGCAGGGCCGCCACCCGCGTCGCGTCGGCGCGCACCGGGGTGAACACCACCTCGGTGACGTTGCCCTGCTTCTTGTCCCACCAGCCGGCGTTCTCGACCATGACCGTGCGCACGTCCGGCTCCCAGATCTTGAGGACGAACGGGCCGGTGCCGTTGGCGTTGCGCGCCGCGAAGCTCTCCTCCTTGGCGGCGTAGTTCTGCGCCCGCTCGGCGCGATTCTTCGTCGCCCAGGCGCGGTTCATGATGCGCGCGTCGGTGATCTGCCGCAGCAGCACCGGATTGGGCCCGGCGAGGATCAGGTCGACCGTGTAGTCGTCGACCTTCTTCACCTCCTTGATGCCCTGCACGTAGACGGTCATGTTCGACGGCGGCGCGGCAGCGCGCTCGAACGAGAACACCACGTCGTCGGCGGTGAAAGGCGCGCCGTCGTGGAACTTGACGTTGCGCCGCAGGTTGAAGCGCCACTGCGTCGGCGAGATCTGCTGCCAGCTCGTCGCCAGCGCCGGCTCGATCTGGAAGTCCTTGTTGTAGCGGACCAGGCCCTCGTACACGTGGGCGAGGAAGGCCAGCGTCGTCTGGTGGTTCTGCGCGTGCGGATCGAAGGTCAGCAGGTCGTTCTGCCCTGCCCAGCGCAGCGTCTTGGCGAACGCCGTCGCTCCCATCGCCATGGCACCGACCAGCAGCGCCGCGGCGGCCCATCGGCCGATGCGTGTGATTGACTTCAGGTTCATCGTCTTGCCTCCCCTTGGCGGAAATTTCATGTTACTCGCCGCGTCCGGCCGCCACCGCGGCGACGGCCGGCCATCGCGCAGGCGACGCGCGGCGCGCGGCGCCGCGGGCGCAGATCGCGCCGCCGCCGCGACTATCGCCGGTGCTTCGGGCGGGCCGTGCTTGCCGGCGCCTGGCGCTCGATCGCCTCGGCAAGGTGCGCGGCCACCCGCGCGTAGAGGCCGGGGCCGGGATGGAAGCCGTCGCTGGCCATCAGGTCGGCCTGCATCACGCCATCCATCGGCACGTGCGACACGCGCGGCTTCGCCAGCGGCCAGTTGGCGGCCCAGCGCGCCTGCGCCCGATTGTTCCGGCGCGACATCTGGCCGGCCCACCACGCAAGCGGCTGCGGCAGCGATCGAAACAGTTCCATTTCCGGCAGCGCCGGGAACAGCACCTGCGCCACCTCGGCGTGCGCCTCCAGCCAGACGGCGATCTCGCCGCGGTGCCGCAGCGCCTGCGCCGTCGGCACCTGGTTGGTGATGTCGTTCACGCCCAGCACGACGACCGCGAGGTCGGCCTCCGGCACGTCGCGCGCCTTCAGGTAGGCGAGCGCGCCCGCCGAGGTCAGGCCGGTTTCGGCCAGCAGGGTCCAGCGCACCGGGCGGCCGATGCGCTGCGCGAGGTTCCGCGCCAGCGGTCTCGCCAGCGCGAGGTCCTGGTGCGGGGCGCCGACGCCGACCGCGCTCGAATCGCCGACCACCAGCAGCCGCAGTTCGGCCTCGCCCCTGCCTTCACGGCCGGCGCGCGGGCCAGGCGGCTCGGGCAGCGGCTCGACGCCGGCCCTGACGCGCTGCGCCTGCGCGTAGAGCAGCGGAAAGAGCAACACGCGGGCAACGATGTCGATCATCGCGCGCGGCGCGCCGTCAGCGCTTCGGCCAGAGGACCATCTGCGTGCAGCGGAACAGCGCCAGCGTCCTGTCGCTCGCCAGTTCGCGCACCTCGGCGTCCCAGACCTGCGTGGTGCGGCCGAGATGCGCGCCCCTGGCCACTGCCTCCAGCGTTCCCTCGGTGGCGGTGCCGAGGAAGTTGCACTTCAGCTCGACGGTGGTGAAGCTCTCGGCGCCGTCGGGCAGGTGGGCGATGGTCGCGAAGCCGCAGGCGGTGTCGGCCAGCGCGATCACGGTGGCGGCGTGCAGGAAGCCGTTGGGCGCCAGCATCTGCGGCTGGATCTGCAGTCGCATCGCCAGCTCGCGCTCGTCGATGCGCACCACCCTCAGCCCGAACCAGCCGGGCAGCCGCCCGGTGCCGCGCGCGTTCAGCGCGTCGAGGTCGACGTCGCGGCGCAGTTTCACCGGCCGGCCTCAGCCGAAGCGGGAGAAGTCGGGCTTGCGCCGCTCGAAGAAGGCGGAGAACGCCTCCTTGGCCTCGGCGCTGTGCAGCATGCGGGCGAACGACCTCGCCTCGTCCTCGATCAGCTTCTCGGTGATCGATTTCCAGGCCGACTTCATCAGCCGCTTGGTTTCGCGCACCGAGGTGGGCGGCAGCCCGTTGAAGCGCGCCGCCTGCTTCTTCGCGTAGCCGAGCACCTCGTCGGGCGGCAGGATGCGGTTGACGATCTTCATCTCGGCCGCCTCCTCGGCGCTCATCGGCTCGCCGAGCAGCAGCTTCTCCGCCGCCTTGTGGTAGCCGGCCGCCAGCGGCACGGTCAGGCTGGAGGCGAATTCCGAACAGAGTCCGAGCGAGACGAACGGCATCGAGAACATCGCGTTGTCGGCGCAGTAGACGAGGTCGCAGTGCAGCAGCATCGTCGTGCCGATGCCCACCGCCGCGCCGTTGACGGCGGCGACTACCGGCTTTTCCGCGTAGCCGAGCGCCGCGATGAACTGGAACACCGGCGCGTCCATCCCCGCCGGCGGGTTCTTCATGAAGTCCTCGAGGTCGTTGCCGGCGGTGAAGATGTCCGGCTGGCCGTGGATCAGGATCGCCCGCACCGATCTGTCCTCGTGCGCGGCGCCGATCGCGTCGGCCATCTGCCGGTACATCGCCACCGTGATGGCGTTCTTCTTCTCCGGCCGCGCGATCTCGATGCGCGCCACGCCGTCGGCCGTCTCGGTGCGGATGGTCATCTGCCAGTCTCCATGACAACGCCTTTCTTGTTCTGTACCGAGCGCCGCGGCGCATCGCGTACACCCGAGGCGCTACATCCTCTCGAATATCCCCGCCGCCCCCATCCCGGTGCCGACGCACATCGTCACCATGCCGTACTTGAGGTTCTTCCGGCGCAGCGCGTGCACGAGAGTCGCCGAACGGATGGCGCCGGTGGCGCCGAGCGGGTGGCCCAGCGCGATCGCGCCGCCCATCGGGTTGACCTTGGAGGTGTCCAGGCCGAGGTCGCCGATCACCGCCAGCGCCTGCGCGGCGAAGGCCTCGTTCAGCTCGATCCAGCCCATGTCCTCGGCCTTCAGGCCGGCGAGCTTCAGCGCAACCGGGATCGCTTCCTTCGGCCCGATGCCCATGATCTCCGGCGGCACGCCGCGCACGGTGAAGGAGACGAAGCGCGCCAGCGGCGTCAGGTTGAACTGCTTCAGCGCCTTCTCGCTGACGACGATCAGCGCGCCGGCGCCATCCGACATCTGCGAGCTGTTGCCGGCGGTGACGCTACCCTTGGCGGCGAACACGGGCTTGAGCTTGCCCAGCGCCTCGCGGCTGCTGTCGGCGCGCGGACCCTCGTCGAGGCTGACCCGCTGGGTCGCGACATTCACTTCGCCGCTCGTCAAGTCGGGCGTGCGTTCACTGACCTCGACCGGCACGATCTCGTCGGCAAACTCGCCGGCCTGAAGGCCGAGGACATGGGCTGGATCGAGCTGAACGAGGCCTTCGCCGCGCAGGCGCTGGCGGTGATCGGCGACCTCGGGCTGGACGCCTCGAAGGTCAACCCGATGGGCGGCGCGATCGCGCTCGGCCACCCGCTCGGCGCCACCGGCGCGATCCGCTCGGCCACCGTCGTGCACGCACTGCGCCGGAAGAACCTGAGGTACGGCATGGTGACGATGTGCGTCGGCACCGGCATGGGGGCGGCGGGCATTTTCGAGCGCGTGTAGTTCGCCTCGGGTGTACGCGATGCGCTTCGCGCATCGCACGTGCACCCTCGGCGGAGAAACTGGGCGGGCGAGCTTGGGGCGGCCCGGCGCTCGCCCGCATGACAACTGCA
>JBHJND010000225.1:0-5166 GCA_048497655.1 Caballeronia novacaledonica | reverse complement strand
GTGCCGGGCGGCTGGGCGGCGCTGATGTGGAACGACCGCGTGGTCGACGGCGATGCCTTCGCCGAGGGCTACGAGCAGCTCTGCCACCGCTTCGGCCGCGACTACGAGAAGATCCGCACGCGCCACGTCGACCCGCAGGCGCTGGCCGGGTTCTTCGGCCGCGCGCCGGCAATGGCCGAGTTCGCCCACGTCCGCCGGCTCGACTTCGCTACGGTGGCCGCGCTGGCCGAGTCGGCCTCCTACCTGCCGGCCCCGGGCACGTCGCAGCACGGGCCGCTGATGGCGGCGCTGCGGCGGCTGTTCGACGCCTGCGGCAGCGATGGCATGATCGCGCTTCGCTACCGGCTGCGGCTGCACTACGCGCCGCTCGCCTGACTCCGACCGAAGGATGCAGATGGCTGCCCCGATCGAATTCTGGTTCGATTTCTCGTCGCCCTATTCGTACCTGGCGAGCGAGAAGATCGAGGAGCTGGCGGCGCGCCACGGCCGCCGGGTGGCCTTCAAGCCGACCCTGCTCGGCGTGATCTTCAGGACCACTGGCGGCGTGCCGCTGACCGAACTGGTGCCGCCGAAGGCGAGCTACTTCGCGCACGACTTCGAGCGCAGCGCGCGCTTCGCCGGCGTGCCGTTCAGGCACCCGAGCGTTTTTCCGATCCCCACCGTCAACGCGGCGCGCGCCTTCCTGTGCCTGCAGGAGCGCGACGAGGCGCTGGCGGTGCGTTTCCTGCACGCCGCCTTCCGCGCCTACTTCTCGCGGGACCGCAGCCTGGCCGAGCCCGAGGTGCTGACCGCGCTGGCCACCGAGATCGGCGCCGACCCGGTGGCCCTGGCGCGCGGCATGCAGGAGCCGGCCGTCAAGGACCGGCTGAAGGCGCTGGTCGACGAGTCGATCGCCCGCGGCGTGTTCGGCGCGCCGACGATCTTCGTCGACGGCGAGATGTTCTGGGGCCACGACCGGCTGCCGCAGGTCGAGCGCTGGCTGGCCAGCGGGCCGTTCTGAGCCGGTCAAGGAGCCCCGCCCCCGGTCGGCTTCACCGACGGCACCCCGCATGTCCTACCTGTACCTCGCCATCGCGATCGTCGCCGAGGTGATCGGCACCTCGGCACTGAAGGCGGCCGAGGGCTTCACGCGGCCGCTGCCGTCGCTGGTGGTGGTGGTCGGCTACGCGGCGGCGTTCTACTTCCTGTCGCTGGCGCTGAAGGTCATCCCGGTCGGTATCGCCTACGCGATCTGGTCGGGCGCCGGGGTGGCGCTGATCACGCTGATCGGCTGGGTGGTGTTCAGGCAGCGGCTCGACGCCGCGGCGCTCGCCGGCGTGGCGCTGATCGTCGCCGGCGTGGTGGTGATCCAGTTCTTTTCCAGCGCGGCGCCAAAGTGAGCGGGCCAGCGCATCACGGACCCGGCGAAGGGGGCGGGCACGACCTGTTCCGCGTCGAGCCCGGCGCGCACGAGCCGCTGGCCGACCTCGCCGCCGCGGCCGGCGCGCGCATCGGCGAGTCGATGCACGTGCCCGCGCCCGGTCCGCGGCGCTGGGTCGCCTACCTGTTCCTCGCCATCGCCATCGCCGCCGGCGTCACCGGCACCTCGGCGCTGTCGGTCAGCGCCGGTCTCACCCGTCCGGGGCCGGCGCTCGTCGTCGGCCTGGCCTACCTCGCCTGCTTCCTTGCGATGACCCGCGCGCTGCGCGCGATCCCGATCAGCGTCGTCTACGCGATCTGGTCCGGCGTCGGCATCGCACTGGTGACGCTGATCGGCTGGCGGCTGTTCGGCCAGTCGCTGGAGGGCGGCGAGATCGCCGGCATCGCGCTGATCCTCGCCGGCGTGGTGGTGATCCACCTGTTCTCCGACGCGCAGGCCCACTGAGCGGCGTCGCGCCGTCCTGCCGCGCCCAATCGCACTACCATGCGCGAGCCGATGATCCGCCAGCTCGCCCCGCCTCGACGCCCGCCAAGATGATCCTGCAGACCCGACTGAACCCGCGCTCCGAGGAGTTCCGCGCGGCGGCCGAGAACATGCGGCAACTGGTGGCCGACCTGAAGGCGCAGGTCGCGCGCGCCGACCTCGGCGGCGGCGAGGCGGCACGGGCCAAGCACGCCGCGCGCGGCAAGCTGCTGCCGCGCGACCGAGTACAGATGTTGCTCGACCCGGGCACGCCGTTCCTCGAGCTGTCGCAACTGGCGGCGCACGGCATGTACGGCGGCGAGGCGCCGTGCGCCGGCATCATCACCGGCGTCGGGCGGGTGGCCGGGCGCGAGTGCGTGATCGTTTGCAACGACGCCACCGTCAAGGGCGGCACCTACTTCCCGATGACGGTGAAGAAGCACCTGCGGGCGCAGGAGATCGCCCGCGAGAACCGGCTGCCGTGCATCTACCTGGTCGACTCCGGCGGCGCCAACCTGCCCAACCAGGACGACGTGTTCCCCGACCGCGAGCACTTCGGCCGCATCTTCTACAACCAGGCCACGCTCTCGTCGATGGGCATCCCGCAGATCGCCGTCGTGATGGGCTCGTGCACCGCCGGCGGCGCCTACGTGCCGGCGATGTCGGACGAGTCGATCATCGTCCGCGAGCAGGGCACGATCTTCCTCGGCGGACCGCCGCTGGTGAAGGCGGCCATCGGCGAGGTGGTCAGCGCCGAGGAACTCGGCGGCGGCGACGTGCACACGCGGATGAGCGGCGTGGCCGACCACCTGGCGGTGAACGACGCCCATGCGCTGGCGCTGGCCCGCCGCATCATGGCCACCACCAACTACGTCAAGCCGCGGCAGCAGCAGCTGCGCGCGCCAAGCCCGCCGGCCTGCGACCCGGCCGAGCTGTACGGCGTGATCCCGACCGACACCCGCAAGCCGTACGACGTGCGCGAGGTGATCGCCCGCATCGTCGACGGCAGCGAGTTCGACGAGTGGAAGGCGCGCTACGGCACCACGCTGGTCACCGGTTTCGCCTGGATCGAGGGCATGCCGGTGGGCATCGTCGCCAACAACGGCATCCTGTTCTCGGAGAGCGCGCAGAAGGGCGCCCACTTCATCGAGCTGTGCTGCCAGCGCCGGGTGCCGCTGGTGTTCCTGCAGAACATCACCGGCTTCATGGTCGGCAGGAAGTACGAGAACGAGGGCATCGCCCGCCACGGCGCCAAGATGGTCACCGCGGTGTCCTGCGCGCAGGTGCCGAAGTTCACCCTGATCATCGGCGGCTCGTTCGGCGCCGGCAACTACGGCATGTGCGGCCGCGCCTTCGGCCCGCGCTTCCTGTGGATGTGGCCGAACGCGCGCATCAGCGTGATGGGCGGCGAGCAGGCCTCCAGCGTGCTGGCCACCGTGCGGCGCGACGGCATCGAGTCGCGCGGCGGCTCCTGGACGGCCGAGGAGGAAGCCGCCTTCCGCCAGCCGATCCTCGAGCAGTACGAGCGCCAGGGCCACCCCTACTACGCCAGCGCGCGGATGTGGGACGACGGCGTGATCGACCCGATGGACACGCGCATGACCCTGGCGCTGGGGCTTTCGGCAGCGCTGAACGCGCCGATCCCGGAGACGCGGTTCGGCGTGTTCCGGATGTAGCGCTGCCGGTGGCCGCCGACCGCCCTCCCCGCTGCCACCCGTCCGCCCCGCCCCAGCCGATGCCGTGAGCGACTCGCCGTACACCACCGCCGAGCACGACGATCTGCGCCGGCAGGTCGCCCGCTTCGTCCGGCAGCAGGTGGAGCCGAACGCGGCTTCCTGGGACGAGGCCGGCTGCGTGCCGCGCGAGGTGCTGCGCCTGATGGGTTCGCTCGGCTGGCTTGGGCTGCGCTATCCGCCCGAATACGGCGGCGCCGGCGCCGACGCGGTCACCAGCCTGGTGTTCCAGGAGGCGCTGTCGCGCTCGACTTCCGGCGGCTTCGTCGTCACCGTGCTGGTGCACACCGACATGGCGAGCCCGCACCTGGCCCATGCCGGCAACGCCGGGCAGAAGGCCCGCTGGCTGCCGGCGATCTGCCGCGGCGAGTGCATCACCGCGGTGGCGGTGACCGAGCCCGACGCGGGTTCCGACGTCGCGTCGCTGCGCACGCGGGCGGTGCGCGACGGCGGCCACTGGGTGCTGAACGGCACCAAGATGTTCATCACCAACGGCGTGCACGCCGACCTGTACTTCGTCGCCGCGCGCACCGACGCGCACGGCGGCGGCTCGCGCGGCATCTCGATCTTCGCCGTCGAAAAGGGCACACCGGGGCTGCGGGTCAGCCGCGCGCTCGCCAAGCAGGGCTGGCTGGCCTCCGACACCGCCGAACTGGCGTTCGAGGACTGCCGCGTGCCGGCGACGAACCTGCTCGGCGAGGAGAACGGCGGCTTCTACGCCATCATGCGCAACTTCCAGACCGAGCGCATCGCGCTCGCCGCGATGGCGATCGGCCATTGCCGCACGGCGCTGGACCTGACCTTCCGTTACGTCACGCAGCGGCGTGCCTTCGGCGCGCCGCTGTGGGACAAGCAGGCGATCCGCCAGCGGCTCGCGATGCTGGCGGCGAAGGTCGAGGCGGCGCGGCAACTGATGTACCACTGCGCCTGGCAGGTCGACCGCGGCATCGACAACGTGCGCGAGGTGTCGATGCTCAAGGCGCTGACCGGCGAGCTGGCCAGCGAGGTGATGTACGACTGCCAGCAGTTCCACGGCGGCATGGGCTACATGCGCGAGAACCCGATCGAGCGGCTGGTGCGCGACGCGCGGATCCTGGCCATCGGCGGCGGCGCCACCGAGGTGATGCTGGAGGAGGTGGCCAAGCGCTTCGACCAGGGGCTGTCGCCGTGAGATGCCGCAGCCCGGCCGGCTTGCCCGCGCGCCGGCCGGCGCTGCGCGGGCTAGACCTGTTCCTGCTTCGCATCCTCGACTGAGACGGAGAACGCCGACATGGACACCCACACCCTCGAGATCCACATCGCCCATCGCGTCGCCGTCGTCTGGATGGCGCGCGAGAAGGTCCGCAATGCCTTCAACGAGACGATGATCGCCGAGCTGCGCGCCACCTTCGAGCGGCTCGGCGCCGACCCCGGCGTGCGGGCGATCGTGCTGGCCGCCCGCGGGCCGGCGTTCTGCGCCGGCGCCGACCTCGACTGGATGCGCCGCATGGCGGCCTACTCGCCCGACGAGAACCGGCACGACGCCCGGCAACTGGCCGACATGCTGCGCAC
>JBHJND010000224.1:0-9771 GCA_048497655.1 Caballeronia novacaledonica | reverse complement strand
GCGTGGATGCGCGAGGTCTGGATGCAGAACTGCCGCCAGTCGCCCGGCTTCGGCAGTGCGATGTTGCGCACGTGGTACTCGAGGTCGAAGTTCTCGTCCTCGACCCAGTACGGCTCGTCCAGCCCGAACGGCACGCTGCACAGCTTCTGCCGGAACACGTGCGAGCGGTGCAGCCGGCTCTCGACCAGCGCCAGGAAGTCCTTGAAGCGCAGCCTGCCGCCGGGCGCCGTCGACGGGTCGTAGATCTGGAGCAGGCTGATGTTGGAACTGGAGTGCGCGCTATCCGAGGCGAGGAAGAGCGCGTCGTTCTGGCTGAGCTGTCGCATAGAGCCGAATCGTGCCACAGCCGGCCGCAGGGCTAGCGGAACACGGCCTGCCCGTAGTGCGCTTCGAGCACACGCTCGAATGCTTCGCGGCAGTCGGTCTTGCCGCCGACGCGGCGGCCACCGCGGCCGACCCAGTCGCGCGAGAACAGCGACAGCGGCGAGGCGAAGCGCAGCGGCGCCAGCACCAGGCTCTCCGGCGCCACCGAAAGCAAGGGACTGCCCAGTTCGCCGCCGATCTGCATGCGCGGCGAGATCTCGAACAGCTGCGGCGTATTAGAGCGCGGGTCGATGCGGCCGGCGATCTCCCAGCTGCCGAGGCGGACCTCGATGTCGCCGATGATGCGCACCCGCGTGGTCTCGACGAAGAAGCCGTCGCTCCTCGCCACGCCGTCGCCGAGCGCGAAGCCGGCGACGCTGCACAGGACGGACGCCCGGGAATCGCGCTCGACGGCGCGCAGGATGGCCGGCAGCAGCCCGGCACCCCACAGGCCGAGCGCGTCGGCGTTCATGTCGCGGGGATAGACGGCGAAGTCGGCGTTGCCTCGCAGCTCCTGCAGCAGGCCCGCCGGCGGGCCCTGCGCCGACAGGTCGACCAGGACGTCCATCTGGCCGCTGAACATCGCCGCGGGGCTCATCGCCCGCAGCAGCGGGCCGTACTCGACGTCGCGCGCGTTGGCGCGCAGGGCAAAGCGCGGCGGTGACGCGCCGGCGTCGATGCTCAGCTCGCCGCTGGCATTGCCGTCCTGCGCCCGCAGATCGAGCAGGCGGGCGCGAAGCTTGCCGGCGTTCACGGTTGCCACGAGCCGGGCGCTGGCGAACGGCTGCCCGCCGCCGAGCAGCGCGTCGAGGTCGATCGACGCGTCGACGTCGGCCCGCGGCAGGGACTCGAGCAGGCGCTCCAGCGCCAGCCGCGCCGTCCGCGCGGCCGACTCGGGGCTGGCCCGCGCCGCCGGGTCGCGATCGACCAGCCAGTTGCCGGCGCCGATGTCTTCCAGGTGCAGCACCGACGCGCGCAGCTTCACTGAGTGCGCCGCTCGCCCGCCGTCGCGCTTCTCGATGCGCAGGCTGCCGGCGATGCGGCTCCTGCCGAAGCTCGCCTCGAGCCCGGAGATGTCGACGCTGCGCGGCGAAGTCGTCACCGTCGCCGAGGCTTCGTACGGCGAGACCTCCGGCAGGGGCAGGCCGACGAGATAGCCCAGGTGGTCGAGGCGATCGCCGGCCAGGCGGACGCGCGCCTCGCCGGAGCCGTCGCGGCCGAACCTGCCGTCGGCCTCGAGGCGAACGTCGTCGAAGGTCGCGCGAAGCTCGAGCGGCAGCGCCGCGGCCTCGCGGGCGAGCGCCTCGACGGGCGGGCCGTCGACCGCGAGCTCGAGCCGCCGGCCATCCATTTGTCCGCGGGCGGCCAGCTTCGACGGCTGGCCCGGTGCCGCGCGCAAGGTCGCATCGATGGAGCCGCGGCCCGTCGCACCGGGCAGCCGCGGCGGTTGCACTTCGACCTGCCCCTGCGTGACCGTGGCATGGAACGTCGCCGAGGCCAGCCAATCTCGCAGTCGCTCCCCCTGCGCCTGCAGCGAAACCGAAAGCTTGCCGGCGCGCAGCCGCACGCCCTCGACGCCGAGCGCCGCCAGCAAGGCACGCAGGTCGGCATCCTGCGTCGTGGCATCGATGCTTACGCGCGGGTGCGCGCCGCTCAGGTCGAGCCCGGCCCGGCCGTGCAATGCCGTGCCGTTCCAGTCGATCCGGAAGGGTGCCGGCTGCATCGCTCGCCCGCGCACGCTGCCGGCGAGCTTGAAGTCGCGCAGGCGCGCATCGCCGTACGCGACGCGATCGGCGGCCAGGTCGTAGTCGACGTCCGGCAGGGGCAGGTCCGAGGGAAGCAGCCTGCGGTCGAGCGGATCGGCGGGCGCTTTCCCGGGCGTGGGCACCGCGCCCAGCTGGTCGAGGTCGAGCGTGGTCAGCGCCAGGCGCAGGCGCGTGGCCCCCTCGGGGCCGAGCGGGTAGTCGATCTCGCCCGAGCCCGTGGTGCGACCGAGGCGAACCGTGGCCAGCCGCAGCCGGGCGGCCGTGGCGTCGAGCCGCAGGGTTCCCTGCGCCGCCAGCGGATAGGGAGTCGCCGGCGGCAGGCCCAGCGCGCGCCCCACCGGCCCGCTGCGCTCGCCGGTGACGTCGAACGTCAGGTCGGCGGTGGCATGCTGCCCGGCGAACGCGATGCGGCCCCTGGCGTTGATCCGCTCGTTGGGGCAGTTGGCCGAGAGCTGTACCGGCCAGGGCTCGCCGGCAAGCAGCGGTGCCGCCGCGCCGCCCGAGATGCGCAGCCCGCAGGCCGCGCCCTCGATCCTTCCCGACACCTCGGCCGAGGACGCCCGGGTCCCGCGCAGGGAGACGCGCACGACGTCGAACCGTCCCCTGACCGGCTGCCTGGTGCGTTGCCCGAACGTCCAGTCCAGCCGGCGCCCTTCGACGCTGCCCTGCAACGATGCGACCAGCGCGGCGGCGTCCGCGCCTTCGCCGCGCAATTCGCTGCGAATGCTGCCGGCGGCGACGACAAGGTCGCTCGGCCTCGCCGCGTCCGGCAGCGATCCCGTGGATGCGGCGCCGCTGTCGAGGCGCGCGGCGAGCGTGTGCTGCGGCTTGCGTGCGTCGTAGTCGAGCGTCGCCTCGACCGCCGTGCCGGCCAGGACGGCCTGCCCCTTGACGGCGAGGGCGCGCTCGCCGCTGCGCAGGTCGAGCCGCACCCTTTCCGCCGACACCGGCAGCCCGGTCACCTCGTCGAAGTCGAGCTTCGCCGACGCCCTGGTCGCTGTCGCAAGGCGCTCCAGGCGCGCCACCCATTGCTCTGCGGCGCGGGTTCCCTGCGCGCGCGGCGCCGTGCCGAGGAACGGCTCGGCGTCGAACCGCTCGCCCGCCAGGTCGATGGCGATCGCCGGCGACTGTCCGCCCCAGGCGAAGGTGACGCTGCCGACCGCCTTGCTGTGCCCGAGGCTCGCCACCAGAGCCTGCACCGAAACCTGCGCCGGCGTCGCCGACAGCCGTCCGCGCAGCGCAAGCGGACCCGGCTCGCGCGCAGCGACACCCAGCGCCGCGAGTGCCGCGGCGCCGTCGGCGGCCGATGCTTCCACGGCGCCCTCGAAGCGGGTGCCGACATCGAGCAGCTTGCCATCGACCGTCGCCTGCGCGCCGGTCCACCTCAGCGTGCCCTGCAGGGGAAAGCCGGTCGCCGGCGCGATCCCGGCGAGCGAGGCCGTGCGCAGGTCGAAGCCGATCCGGTGCCCGGCGATCTGCGCCCGGCCCGAGGCGCGCATCGGTTCGTCGCGCGGCAGCGCGCCGTCGAATCCGTCGATGGAGAACGGCACGGGAGGCTCGCCCTCGCGCTGGTAGCTGCCGACGACGGCATCGATGCGCAGCCGCTCGATGCCGGCGAAGGACAGCGGCGACGAGCCATCGGAGGACGAGAACAGCTGCGTCCAGTTGGCCCGCCCGCCGGCGTCGCGTCGCAGCGACAGCTCCAGCCGCTTGCCACCCACGTCCTCGAGCAGTACCGCGCCGCGCAGCAGCGCCAGCAGGTCGATGCGCGCGCGCGGCGCGACGCCGCGCGCCAGCGTCGCGCCGGCGGGTCCCGACGGATCGGCGAGCACGAGGGCATCGGCCGAGACGGTGGCGGCATGGCCGGTCTGCAGCCGCAGCGGCCCCTCGATCCGCGTCGGCACGTCGAAGGCCGCCGTCAGCGCGCGCTCCAGCGGCGCGCGCAGGAAGCCGCCGTCGAGGTCGAGGCCCGAGAGGAACGCGCCGGCGGCGAGCGCAAGCACCGCGGCCGGCAATGCGAGCACGCCGAGCGCGGTGAACAGCAGACGTTTCATCGGGCGGCCATGGTCGATAGGCCGATCCTAGCGGCAACGGCACGACGCCGCAGGCGCGCCCGCCGGCGCCGCAATTGCCGAAGGTGCGCGCCTGGCCGGCGGCGCTGGTCCGGCTGGGCCGCATTCGGCATCTGCCGATCAGATCAACGGCCACGATCCTGGGTTCGGCATCATGTCCTCCTGAAGCGCGGCGCCAGCCGGCACAAGAGGAGTTGCAATGATCCTGCGCACCCGATTCACGCGGGCGGGCGTGTTCCTGGCCGGCATGGCCGCCCTGGCGCCGGTGGTCGCGCAGACCGCCTCGCTGCCGGCGCCGCGCATCGGCCTGGCGCTGTCAGGCGGCGGCGCGCGCGGCCTGGCGCACGTCGGCGTGCTCAAGGTGCTGGAGGAGATGCGCATTCCGATCAGCTGCGTCACCGGCACCAGCATGGGCGCGATCGTCGGCGGCACCTTCGCCGCAGGGCGCACGCCGGCGGAGATGGAGACGCTGGTCCTCGAGGCCGACTGGGACGAGATCTTCCGCGACAAGCCGCCGCGCAAGGAGATCGCCTTGCGGCGCAAGGTCGACGACTACAAGACGCTGTTCGCGCCGGAGTTCGGCGTCAAGGACGGCGGCCTGGCGCTGCCCAAGGGCGTCATCGCCGGCGTGTCGATCGAGTCGTTCTTCCGCACCCTGTCGACGCCGGCGTTCGCCATCACCGACTTCGACAAGCTGCCGATCCCGTTCCGCGCGATGGCCACCGACATCGAGACCGGCGAGTCGGTGGTGCTGATCAGCGGCAGCCTGGCGAACGCGATGCGCGCCAGCATGTCGGTGCCGGGGGCGATCGCGCCGGTGGAACGCGACGGCCGGCTGCTGGTCGACGGCGGCATCGCCAACAACCTGCCGATCCACGAGGCGCGCCGGCTGTGCGGCGACGTGATCATCGCGGTGAACATCTCCACGCCGCCGCTGAAGCGCGACCAGCTCACCTCCGCGCTCGCCGTCACCGGCCAGCTGATCAACTTCCTCGGCATGCAGACGGTCGACGAGCAGCTGAAGAGCCTCGGCGAGAAGGACGTCCTCATCGCGCCGGACCTCGGCGACATCTCGGCCGGCTCGTTCGACCGCGCGGCCGACGCCATCCGCATCGGTGAGCAGGCCACCCGCACGCTGGCCGGCAAGCTGGCCCGCTACAGCGTGACGCCCGAGCAGTACGCGGCGGTCCGCGGCGGCCAGGTCAGGCAGGCGCAGGCGCTCGGCACGGTCGACGAGATCCGCGTCGAGGGCCTGCAGCGCACCAACCCCGAGGTCGTCCGCCAGCTCGTCGAGAGCAAGCCGGGCGAGCCGCTCACCGAGGAGAAGCTCGGTGCCGACCTGCGCCGCGTCTTCGGCACGCGCGACTACGAGACCATCAGCTACCGCGTGGTCGGCGGCGAGACGGGTCCGCGGGCGCTGCTGATCCAGCCGACGGAGAAGTCATGGGGGCCGGACTACCTGCGCTTCGGCCTCGGGCTGGCCAGCGACTTCTCCGGCGACAGCCAGTTCAACCTGCTCGCCCAGTACCGCAGCACATGGCTCAACCACCTCGGCGCCGAGTGGCTGACCGAGCTGCAGATCGGCCAGGACACCCGCCTGTCGACCGAGTTCTACCAGCCGCTGGACGACGCGGGGCGATGGTTCGTCGCGCCGAACGCGCTGATCGGACAGCAGAGCCGCGGCGTGTTCGCCAACGGCGACAAGGTGGCCGAGTATCTGGTCAGCGTCGCGCAGGGCGGCGTCGATGCCGGCCGCACGCTCGGCACCTGGGGGCAGTTGCGCGTCGGTGCCGTGTACTCGCGCGTCAATGCGCGCGTCGACACCGGCTCGCCGCTGCTGCCGTCGCTGCGCGAGACCACGGCGGGCATGCGCGCCAACCTGTTCGTCGACCAGACCGATGCCGCGTGGTTCCCGCGCGAGGGCTTCGGCGTGGTCGCCGACGGCTACGCCGCCCTCGAGTCGTTCGGCTCGGCGGCCACCTACCAGCGGATCGACGGCACGGTGCGCGGCATCAAGAGCTGGGGAGCGCACACGCTGAACGCGGCGGCGAGCGGTGGCACCGACCTGGGCTCCGACATGCCGGCCTACGAGTCGTTCTCACTCGGCGGGCCGATGCGCCTGTCGGCGTACCGCATCAACGAATTCTCCGGCCGCGAGTACTGGTTCGGCCGGCTGGTGTACTACAACCGCGCGCTGCCGCTGCCGGAACTCCTCGGCTCGGGCATCTACGTCGGCGGATCGGCGGAGCTCGGCCGCATCGCCGACCGCGTCGACGGCCTGCCGTCGACGGGCACGCTGTGGTCGGGCTCGGCGTTCCTCGGTGCCGACACCTTCCTCGGCCCGATCTACTTCGGCGTGGGCCTCGGCACCAGCGGCAACTGGAGCCTGTACCTGTTCCTCGGCGCGCCTTGACGGCGCGCCGTCGGGCAGCCGGCGTCTAGCGACCGCCGCGCGCCTGGATCCACTCGAGCTTGGCCGAGTACAGGTCGCGGTCCTGGCCGCCGTTGCTGGCCTCGAGCGCCCGTGCCACGTGCCGGCGCGCCGACTCGAGGTCGCCCAGCCCGTAGTTGGCCATCCCCAGCCAGAAGTGGAACTCGGCCGAATCGTCAGCGCGGGCGACCTCGCGCGCGAACAGATCCCTGGCGGTGCGGTAGTCCTGCTTCTTCATCGCCGCCAGGCCGAGGTTGAAGTCGTGCAACGGCGGCTGCGGCTCCAGCTTCGTCAGCCGCAGCTGAATCGCCAGCGAATCGTCGGCCCGGCCCTGCCGAGCGTAGGCGCCGGCGAGGTTGGCCAGCGCCGTCAGGTTCTCCGCATCGCGGTCGAGCACGTGGCTGAACACCTTCGTGGCCTGCGCCAGCGCGTCGCGGCGCAGGTAGACGACGCCGAGGGTGTTCAGCGAGCCGAGAAACTGCGGATCCTGCCGCACCGCCTCGCGCGACCAGGCGTAGGCGTCGTCGATCCGGCCAGCCACCAGCGCCTCGACGGCGCGGTTGTTCATGTACATCGCCACGACCGTCTGCTCGCCGATCTCGCGCGTGCGCAGGCCCCTGATTTCGTCCGGCGGCAGGAAGTCGACCATCGTCGTCTCCTGTACCGGGAAGCGCGGGTCGGCGAGGCGGTGGCCCAGCGTGACGTTGACGTGCCCGCTGCGCAGAAGCAGGTTGCTCCTGCGGCTGACGGTCTCCTCCAGGTAGGCGCTCTGGTAGCGCACCGTCACCCCCATTTCCTTGGCAAAGGCCGCGGTCATCACCACCAGCGACAGGCAGTTGCCGGCGCGCGCGTCGAAGGCCTGTGCGGCGTTGCGGGTGGTGCGAGCGTCGTAGTCGAGCTTCAGTTCGCCGCTGGTGTACAGCGCCTCCAGCAGGCCGCGCTGCGGGCCCTTGCGGCGCAGCTGCGCCTCGATCTGCGGGTCCTGCAGGTAGCGGCGCATCGCGTCGCTGACCCTGAAGATTTCGTCGGCGCCGACCTTCTCGGAGGGCGCGGCGAACAGGCTGTCGTCGAACAGCGCCTCCGGCGGCTGCGCCAGTTGGCGCGGGGCGGCGCAGGCGGCGAGCAGGGCGCAGAGCGAAAGCAGGAGCCAGGTGCGCATGGGTTTCCTCCCTACGGCAAGGAATGCCACGTCGATGGCGACGCACGGTCGTCGCATTGTGCACCCGGCCGGGCGGCGGCGGGCGTCTGCCGAGTGTCTCGCGCGCCGGCCGGCCTCCGCCGCGGCCCGGCGGCGGAAGGACGCTGTCCCTGCTGCGACCGGCTCAGCCGAGCGCGCGCTCCTCGTCGAGGCACAGCAGGCGCACTCGCCCCTGCGCGACGAGCTGCTCCCTGTCGTCGCGTATCCACGCCTCCCACACCTGGCTCGAGCGGCCGCGGGTCACCGGCCGGGCCACTGCGCGCAGCGTGCCCGCACGCACCGCGCGGATGAACGAGGTGTTGTTCTCCAGGCCGACGACGCGCTGGCCGCGCGGATGCGCGACGACCGCGGCGCCGATCGAGGCGAGCGTCTCGATCACCCCGCAGTGCACTCCGCCGTGCACTATTCCGTAGGCCTGCTGGTGCTTCGCGCTCACCTGCCACTCGCAGGTCACCTCTTCGGTGGACGCGCTCAGGATCGTGATGCCCATTTCCTTCACCCAGCCGGGCAGGGCGTTGACCGTTGCCACGAGATCGTCTGTCACGGGTGCTCCATCGTCGGGAAGTCGGCCGAATCTAACCCGTGCCGGGTCGGCCGCCGCCCGATGCGGATGCGGGCGAGGGCCGCACTTCGCCCGGTCCGCAGCGCCTCGCCGAAGCCGGTCTACGTCTCCCGGCGCGGCTGCCGGTCGCCGAATTCCCGCAGCAGGAATTCCTCGTCCGCCGGCGAAACGTCGAACAGCCGGCAGGCCTCTTCGATGAGCGACGGCGTCCAGCACTTCTGTTCGGCAAGCCAGGCGACGGCGCGGCGCAGGGCGTCGCCTTCGGGGACGATGGGCGGCACGGACATGGTCTGTCCGCAGGTTAACCGGGAGGGCCGTCAGCGCAGCGGCCCGGCGGCATCCTGGCGAGGTTGCCCGGCGCCGCTGAACTCGGGCCGGATCTCTCCGGAGCCGCGGTAAGCCGGCTGCACCTGCGCCTCCGGGGTGGGAGGCGGCCAGTCGCCACGCGCGCCGTACGGCGGCAGGCCGTACGACTGCAGACCACGCTGGGCACGCTCGTCGAGTTCGCGGAGATATTCGAGTTGCGCGAGCTCGCGTTGGATCGCCCGCCGCAGGTAGGGGCCGTCGATGCACGCGCCCGCGCCGCAGGGTCCCCACGGGCCGATCCATCCGTAACCGAACGGCCCGTAGTGAAATGGCCCATAAGTGCCGTACGCGGGCCAGCCGACGGTCGCGCCGGCAACCACCTGAGCCTGCGGCTCGGCGGCGCCCGCCGTCGCAAGCCACCCGGCAACCACCGCTGCGACGACTCGAGACAACTGCACGTCCGGCAACCTCATGCGTTCGGTTCGCCGGCACTCGACAGGCGGATGGCCGGCTCGACCGTACGGATCCTAGCAGCCGCCCCCTGGCGCGCGGCCGCATCCGGACTGTCGATCGACGGCGGCTCGGGCCGGCACTTGCGCCTGCCCCGGCCGGTCACCAGCGGAACGTCAGTCCCACGAATGGTCCGCTGAAGGTGATGTCCTGGAGGTTCTTGTCGGAGCCGAAGTCGTACGCGAGGTAGCGCCACGCGGCAGTGACGGTCGCCCAGTCGAACGAGTAGCCGACGCCGGCCAAGGCCTGCCAGGTGAGCTTCGACTGGCCGGTGCCGACGTCGAAGTAGTAGGGCAGCACCCAGCGGCGCTCATCGCCGAAGGAGGCCACGCCCTTGACGCCGATGATCGCGTCCCAGTTGGTCTGGCTCAGCTCGGCCCGGCCGCTGCGGCCGGGCAGGCCGATCTGGCCGATGTCGCCGCTCAGGCCCCAGTCGAGCGTCTCCTTCAGGTCGACCATGCGCGCGCCGAAGACCAGGTTGGTCGTGTTTTGCGGCGTGGCGCTCAGCGAATGCAGGCCGGCGACCGTCCACACCCACGACTTCAGGTCCATGCTGAGGTTGG
>JBHJND010000223.1:0-12114 GCA_048497655.1 Caballeronia novacaledonica | reverse complement strand
TCGGGCATCGCCAGCTTCTGCGGCTGCTGCCTGGCCTGCTTGGCGCGCGCCTGCGCCTTCTCGAGCGCCTCGCCTTCGCGCTGCTGCATCAGGTTGGGCAGCGGCGAGCTCCGGCGGCCAGCGTCGTTGGCGCCGCCACCGTCGAGATTCGCCTGCGCATATGCCTCCGGCTGGCTCGGCCGCGCCTGCGACCGTGCGTTGACGAGGATGATCTCCAGCGCCGGGTCGGTGGAACGCATCCGCAGCAGGTCGGGGTTGACGAAGCGCACCGCCAGTGCCAGCGCGTGCACGGCGAACGAGACGCCTAGCGCGACCGCCAGCATGCGGTTGTTCTGCGATGAGGGCTGCATGTTCTCGCCGACCACGGCGGAGGTCCGAGGGGAAATCGCCGGCCGATTGTATCGACGGCACCTGCGGGCGCCGCGCCGGTGCTAGCCCCCTTGCGCTAGATCAGCCGCCGGGGCGGCGGCCGGTGCCTCGCTGCTGGCATCGGCAACCTCCGCCATCTCCTCGTCGAGCTCGTCGATCCGGCCGGCGGCGTCCTGCAGCACCCGGTGCAGCCGCAGTTCTATGCTGAGATCGACCTCGTCGATGGCGAGGACGTCGACCTCCACGCGCTGCCCGCGTTCGAGCATCGGCAGGCCGACCACGCGGGTCAGCAGAGGCATGTCGTCGATTCGCAGCAGGTCCGCCTTCAGCACGGTGGCGCCGACGCGCGTCACTGCCTCCTGGCGCAGCCAGCGCAGGCACCAGTAGCGCTCCAGCCGCTCCTGGAACTCTGCGTAGAGCGTGTATGCGGCATCGAACGATGAGACGATGCCGTACAGGTCGGCGTCGTTGGCGGGGTAAGGCGGCGCCTCGCCGCGGACCGCCGCGATCAGCTGCTGCTGGTTGACCAGATCGACGTAGCGTCGTAGCGGCGACGTGCACCACGTGTAGTGCGGCACCCCCATGCTCTCGTGCGGCGCCGGCACGGTGCTCATGCGCACGCGCCCCGGAAGCCAGCGGCCGCCGACGCGCTGCAGGCTCTGCGAACGATAGATGCCGGCGCGCTTCAGTTCGGCCAGCCAGCCGGCCCAGTGGCTGTTGGCCAGGATCATCAACTCGGCGACGATCAGGTCAAGCGGCGCGCCGCGGCGCCGCGGACGGATCGTCACGCGCGCGTCCTCGTCCTCGCCGTCCAGCACGAACGAGTAGTCGATCTTGCCGGTCGGCTCCGCCTTGCCGCGCGCAACCTCCCGCTCGGCAAGCAGCGCGCGAGCAAAGTGCCAGAGAAACACCAGTTCCCGCCCGTGCGGAACTTCGAGCGAGCCGGCCGTCACGTGCGTCTCGGTGACCTGCTCGTCGAGCAGGTCGTGCCGCAGGTTGGCCTCGATCAGGATCCGCTCGAGCCGTGTCTCGCGGCCGAGCGGTCGCAGCGTGTCGCGCTCGACGTCGACGTACAGGGACAGCACCGGCAGCACCTTGCCTGCAGTCAGGGAGAACTGCTCGATCCAGGGTTCCGGCAGCATCGTGATCTTCACGCCGGGTGCGTAGACCGTCGACATCCGGGCGCGCGCCGCCTGGTCCAGCGCGTCGCCACGGACGATCGCCGTGGCCGGCGCCGCGATGTGGATGCCGACCCGCACCCGATCGTCCATCAACTGCACGGAGAACGCATCGTCGATCTCGGTCGTTGCCGAATCGTCGATCGAGAACGCCGGCACGGGCGCCAGCGGCAGTTCCCCGCCTGTCGCCCCCGGAGCCGGCAGGCCGGCGGGAAAGCTCGCGCCGTGCGGGAAGGTCGCGGCAAGAAAGCTGTCGCGATGCCAGCGGTAGGGCGAGGCGATCGCGCCGCGCGCCAGCAGCAGGCGCAAGGGCGACAGGTGCAGCTCGCTGGCGGCCTGCTCGAGGGCCTTGTATTCGATGCCGTTCTTGTCCGGCCGCACCAGCAGGGTCACGCCGAGAGCGGCGATCGCCGGCGGCAGCTCGCCGGCCTTCAGCTTCTCGACGTAGCGCTGCTTCTGCTCCTCCTGCAGCCGGCGGCGCTCGACCGCGGCCAGTGCCTGCTTGAGGATGTCCGGCGGCGCCGGTCGATATCGACCGCGGCCCTTGCGATGAAAGTGCACCGGCGCGCCGTGCAGGCGCAGCAGGATCGCCGCTGCCTCCACCGCCGAGGGCGGGCGGCCGTGGTACTCGCGCGCCATCTCCTCGAAGCCGAATTCCTGCGGCGGCGCGCACTCCCAGAGAAAGTCGACATCTATCGCCTCGGCCTGGCTCTGCGCCTGCTGCAGCAGCACCGCCGGCGCCGGCGACTCGAAGCGCAGCAGCACGTGCGAGGCCCGCACCTTGGTTCGCTTGCCGCTGGCGGTCTCGACCTGGAACGACGAGTCGGCGGCTGCGAGGACGGTGCCCGCCTTGAAGCTCCCGTCGTCGTCGAAAAGCAGGTGCACGGTGACGGTCCGCTACAGGCTGGCGATGAAGGTCTTGATGCCGCGCAGGATCAGCTCGACCGCGATCGCCGCCAGCACCAGGCCGAGCAGCCGCTCGAAAGCCAGCGTCACCCGCTCGCCGAGGAACCGCATGATCCGCTCCGAGAAGCCGAGCACGATCGCGCTCGCCGCCATCACCACGGCAATCGCCGCCACCCACAGCCACAGGCGGGCCGGATCGCGCGACACCAGCAGCAGCACGGTGGCGAGCGCCGACGGGCCGGCCAGCGCCGGCACGGCCAGCGGCACGATGAAGGGCTCGCCGCCCGGCGACTGGCCGAACACTCCATCGGGCGTCGGGAACACCATGCGCAGGGCGACCAGCATCAGCACCACGCCGCCGCCGATCTGCAGGCTCAGTTCCGACAGGCCGAGCAGGCGCAGGAACGGATCGCCGACGAACACGAATGCCACTAGCACCGCGAAGGCGATCAGGCATTCGCGCAGGATGATCGCCCGCCGGCGCTCGCGCGGCACGTCCTGCAGCGCGCTGACGAAGATCGGGATGTTGCCGAACGGATCGCAGACGATCAGCAGCAGCACGACCGCGGAAACGAAGCTGGCTTCCATCAGCCGATCTCGATCTCGCGGCCGCCGCCGGCCGCGAGCAGTGCAGCCGGCGCGATCGGAAAGACGCATTGCGGCGTGCCGCCTGCCGCCCAGACGGTGTCGAAGCGGCGAAGCGACGCGTCGAGGAACGTCGCCAGCGGCCGCGGGTGGTCCAGCGGCGCCACGCCGCCGATCGCGAAGCCCGTGTGCTCACGCACGAACTCCGGCGTCGCCCGCTCGATCGGCTCGCCCAGCGCCTGCTCCACCCGCTTCTCGTCGACTCGCCGATCGCCGGCGGCGATGACGAGCACGGCGCGCGCCGATCGGCCGGCACGGAACACCAGCGACTTGGCGATCCGCCCGGCCTCGATACCGAGCGCATCAGCCGCCTGCTTCGATGTCCGTGCCGCCACCGGCAGCTCGACCACCCGGCTGTCGATGGCCAGCGCGTCGAGGGCGGCCTGCACCCGCCGCGCGGAGGCAGGCAGGCTCGAGGGCGGTGTCGGCATCGGGAGCCGCCCGCCCTGCGCGGCGATGCCGCAGAACGCCAGCACCTCGTCCAGGTGCGCGGCGAAGTCGCTGATCTCGTGATTGGAGCCGTCGATGATCCGCTGCCGGCAGCCGGCGTACTTGGCGGCCATCGTGCGCCAGTCGATCACCTCGTCACCGGTGGCGGCAAGCAGGAAGTAGCGCTCCGGCCGCGTGACGCAGGGCGTGTCGAGCGTGCGCAGCTCGTCCATGTATTCCGGCCTCACCTCGATCGTCTGCCCCGAGAAGAACACCGGCTGCGTGCCGAGATGCCCGCGCAGGTCGTCGTACGGCGTGATGGCCGGGTTGAGCAGCGCGGCACGGCAGCCGATGCGCTCGGCGAGCCAGGTTGCGTAGTAGCCGCCCAGCGACGAGCCGATCAGCGCCAGCCGCTGCGGATCCTCCAGCCGCGCCGCCGCCTCGATCAGCTTCGCCGCCGCCCGCGGCGAAGCGGGCAGCTGCGGACAGAGGAAGTCGTCGAGCATGCCGCGCGCGGCCATCGCCTCGCGCACTGTCTGCGCCTTCCTCGACTGCGGCGAGGAGCGGAAGCCGTGCAGGTACAGGATCACGCCGCCCGCTCCTGCGGCGGTGCCGCTGCGAGCGCCGACAGCAGCCTGCCGTGCACGCCGCCGAAACCGCCGTTGCTCATCACCAGCACGTGGTCGCCGGGCCGCGCCGCGCCGGTCACCGACTGCACGAGCGCCCCGAGGTCGTCGAAGCTGCTCGCCCGGGCGCCCAGCGGCGCCAGGACCTGCGCCGGCTCCCAGCCGAGCGCGTTCCTGCCGCTGCGCTCGCCATAGCAGAACACCAGGTCCGCGCCCTTCAGGCTGTCCGGCAGCAGTGCGCTCATGCTGCCGAGCTTCATCGTGTTCGAGCGCGGCTCCAGCACCGCCAGGATGCGCGCCGCACCAACCCGCCGGCGCAGGCCGGAGACGGTGGTCGCGATCGCCGTCGGGTGGTGCGCGAAGTCGTCGTATACCGTGACCCCGCGAACGACACCGCGCACTTCGAGGCGCCGGCGCACGCCGCCGAACCGCTGCAGCGCCTCGATCGCCACCGTCGGCGCTACGCCTGCATGGCGGGCGGCGGCGATCGCCGCCAGCGCGTTGGCGCGGTTGTGCGCCCCGGCAAGCGGCAGGTCGAGGCGGCCGAACACCTCGGCGCCGAGCACGACGTCGAAGGCGTGCCGGTCGCCCTCCTCGACCGCCTGCGCGTGCCAGCCGTCGTCGACGCCGAACTTCTCCAGTTCCGACCAGCAGCCGCGCGCCAGCACCCTCGCCAGCGCGGCGTCCTCACCGTTGACCAGCAGTCGGCCGCGACCCGGCACGCCTCGAACCAGGTGGTGGAACTGCGTCTCGATCGCCGCCAGGTCGGCGAAGATGTCCGCGTGGTCGTACTCGAGGTTGTTGAGCACCGCCGTGCGCGGGAAGTAGTGGACGAACTTGCTGCGCTTGTCGAAGAACGCCGTGTCGTACTCATCGGCCTCGATGACGAACAACGGCGAGCCGCCCGGCCGCGCCGAAGCGCCGAAGTCGGTCGGCACGCCGCCGATCAGGAAGCCCGGCGCCAGTCCGGCGTGCTCCAGGATCGTCGCCAGCATCGCCGAAACGGTGGTCTTGCCGTGCGTGCCGGCCACTGCCAGCACCCAGCGCCCGCGCAGAAGGTTCTCGCCGACCCACTGCGGCCCGGAGACGAAGCGGGCCCCCGATTCGAGAACCGCCTCCATCAGCGGGTTGCCGCGGCTGACCACGTTGCCGACCACGTACAGGTCGGGCGCCAGCGCGAGCTGATCCGCGCCGTAGCCCTCGATCACCGCGATGCCGGCCGAGCGCAGCAGCTCGCTCATCGGCGGATAGACGTTGGCATCGCAGCCGGTGACGCGGTGTCCGGCGGCCGTCGCCAGCTGGGCGACACCGCCCATGAAGGTGCCGCAGATACCCAGGATGTGAAGGTGCAAGACGCGTTCCGGACGGACGAAAGACCGCGAGTTTACGGGTGCCCGTTGGTTAGACTCGCCGCATGAGCCGACCTGCATCCTCAGCCGGAGGTCGCGACGACCTGGCGCTCGAACTTGCAGCGACAGCAGCACGCCTGATCGCCGAGGACGGCTGCGACTACGCCACCGCCAAACGCAAGGCCGTGCAACTCGTGCTCGGCGATGCCGCCGGCGCGAGGGGACGACTGCCGGAGAACGACCTGGTCGAGTCGGAACTGCGCCGCTACCTGCGCACCTTCGGCGGTGAACGTCACGCGGCGCTGCTCGCCGAGCTGCGCGCCGTCGCGCTGGAACTGATGGAGTTCCTCGCCCCGTTCAACCCGCACCTGGTCGGCGCGGTGCTGAACGCGACCGCCACCGAGCACTCGGCACTGCACCTGCACCTGTTCACCGACTCCGCCAAGGATGTCGAGATCTTCCTGCTGAACGAAAGAGTCCGTTTCGGCGTCGAGGAGGCGGACGAGCCGGCCGGCGCGCTGGAGACCATTCACATGCAGTTGCCGCGTCGCCTGCTGAAGGGGCGCAGTTCGCCTCTCGACGCGGTGCTCATCGTGCTGCCCACCGATGCCGTGCGTACGAGCCCCCGCTTCCGCTCCTCGGACTCGTCGCTGTCGCCGATCGAGCGGGCCGGCCGTGCCGGCCTCCCGGCTCTGCGGGCGCTTCTCTCGGCGCCGGGCAGCAGCGGATGAACCGGCGACCGTGGCTGATGCTGCTGGCCACCGGCGCGCTTGCGGCGGGGCTCGGCGCCGCCCTGAACTGGCGGCGAACCGGTCCCTCGCCCGCTGGCGCCGAGGCGACTGCAGCGTTCTTCGCAGCAAGCTTTCCCGATGCCGACGGGCGGCAGCAGCCGCTTTCGCAGTGGCGCGGCCGGCCGCTGGTGGTCAATTTCTGGGCGACCTGGTGCCCGCCTTGCGTCGAAGAGATGCCCGACCTGCAACGCGTGCGCGACGCCTACCGCGACCGGGGCGTCGAAGTGATCGGCATCGGCATCGACAGCGCGGCGAAGATCGCCGCCTTCCGCGACAGCCACCGGCTGACCTTGCCCCTGCTGGTCGCGGGGGCGGGCGACAGCGACCTGTACCGGGCATTGGGCAATAGCGGCGGCGCACTTCCGTACACGGTGCTGATTGGCCCGGACGGCTCTGTCCGCGAGAGGCACCTGGGGCAAGTGAAGCCCGAGCAGTTGCGCCGCTGGTTGGACGCAGCCTTGCCCGGGGGCCAAGGGTGACAACTGGACAGCCAAAGGTGAAAAGACGACAATCTCGCGTCTTTTTTGGCTATCCGCGCCTTTTTCCGCCCAACTGACGGCGATCGATGGCAAGAAACATTCTGATAGTCAATGGCCCGAACCTCAACCTTCTGGGCACCCGCGAGCCGCAGATCTACGGGTCGACGACGCTGGCGGACATCGAACGCGACCTGAGCCGGATGGCGGCGGCGCGCCAGGCCAAGGCTTCGTTCTTCCAGAGCAACCACGAAGGCGCGCTGGTCGACCGGATCCAGGCCGCCCGCGGCGAGGCGATCGACTTCATCGTCCTCAACGCGGGCGCCTTGACACATACCAGTGTCGCCCTGCGCGACGCGCTGGCGGCAGTGGATATCCCGTTCGTCGAGGTGCACCTGTCAAACGTGTACCGGCGCGAGGAGTTCCGCCGCCACTCCTTCATGGCCGATCTGGCGGTGGGCGTGGTCGCCGGGCTTGGGCCGGCCGGCTATCGCTGCGCGATGCAGTACGCGCTCGATCTGGCGCCGCGCTGACCGACGGGCGCCGGCTGCTGTTCCGGAGGACGCATGGATTTGCGGAAGCTGAAAACGCTGATCGACCTGGTCGCCGAGTCCGGCATCGCCGAGATCGAGGTCACCGAGGGCGAGGACAAGGTCCGGATCGTCAAGCATCCGCCGACGGTGGTCGCGGCAGCCGCGCCGGCACTGGTGCCGACCGTCGTGGCTGGCTCTGCTGCGCCCTTGCCGGCGCCGGCCGCGGCAGCGCCGGCCGCCGCCGAGCCAGCTCCTGAGCCGCCAGCGGGCAACATCGTCAAGTCGCCGATGGTCGGCACGTTCTACCGCTCGCCCAGCCCCGGTGCGAAGGCGTTCGTCGAACTCGGCCAGGCGGTCAAGCCCGGCGACACGCTGTGCATCATCGAGGCGATGAAACTGCTCAACGAGATCGAGGCCGAGGTCGCCGGCGAAGTGAAGGAGATCCTGCTCGAGAACGGGCAGCCGGTCGAGTACGGCCAGCCCCTGTTCGTGATCGGCTAGCGCGCCGGATCTCGCCAGCGCCCACCGACTCGCGCCGCAACGAGTTCACGGATGTTCGGAAAGGTCCTCATTGCCAACCGTGGCGAGATCGCGCTTCGCATCCAGCGCGCCTGCCGCGAACTGGGCATCACGACGGTCGTCGTGCACTCGCAGGCCGACGCCGACGCCAAGTACGTGAAGCTCGCCGACGAGTCGGTGTGCATCGGGCCGGCGCCGTCGAAGGACAGCTACCTGAACATCCCGGCGATCATCAGCGCGGCGGAGGTCACCGATGCCGAGGCGATCCACCCGGGCTACGGATTCCTCTCGGAGAACGCCGACTTCGCCGAACGGGTGGAGAAGAGCGGCTTCGTCTTCATCGGCCCGCGGCCAGAGTCGATCCGCCTGATGGGCGACAAGGTCTCGGCCAAGCAGGCGATGATCGACGCTGGCGTGCCGACGGTGCCGGGCTCGGCCGGCGCGCTGCCCGAGGACGCGCGGGAGATCGTGCGAATTGCCCGCTCGATCGGCTACCCGGTGATCATCAAGGCCGCGGGCGGCGGCGGCGGGCGCGGCATGCGCGTCGTCAATACCGAAGCAGCGCTGATCGGCGCGGTCAACCTGACCCGCCAGGAGGCGCAGACGGCTTTCGGCAACCCGGCCGTCTACATGGAGAAGTTCCTCGAGAACCCGCGCCACATCGAGATCCAGGTGCTGGCCGACCAGTACCGCAACGCGGTCTGGCTCGGCGAACGCGACTGCTCGATGCAGCGCCGGCACCAGAAGATCATCGAGGAGGCACCGGCGCCGGGCATCGCCCGCAAGCTGATCGAGCGCATCGGCGACCGTTGCGCCGATGCCTGCCGCAGGATCGGCTACCGCGGCGTCGGCACCTTCGAGTTCCTCTACGAGAACGGCGAGTTCTTCTTCATCGAGATGAACACCCGGCTGCAGGTCGAGCACCCGGTCACCGAAATGGTGACCGGCATTGACCTGGTGCAGCAGCAGATCCGCGTCGCGGCCGGTCAGAAGCTGGCGTTCCGCCAGCGCGACATCAACCTTCGCGGGGCGGCGATCGAGTGCCGGATCAACGCCGAGGACCCTTACCGCTTCACGCCTAGCCCCGGTCGCATCACCGCCTGGCACGCGCCCGGCGGGCCCGGCGTGCGGGTCGACTCCCACGCCTACAGCGGCTACTTCGTGCCGCCGCACTACGACTCGATGATCGGCAAGCTGATCTGCTACGGCGACACCCGCGCGCAGGCCATCGCCCGCATGTCGGTGGCGCTCTCGGAGATGGTGGTCGAGGGAATCCAGACCAACATCCCGCTGCACCGCGAACTGATGGTCGACGAGAAGTTCGTGCAGGGCGGCACCAGCATCCACTACCTGGAGAAGCGGCTCGCCGGAAGGCTGCCGAAGTCCGGCTAGGAAGGTCGGATTCCGGCAAGCCTCGGCGCAGGGGATCGCCGCTGTGCCCAGGTCCGACCCGGTTCTCTTCGCACCCCTGGACAGGCCCCCCGATGCTGCGCGAGATCACGCTACTGACCGACGCCGACTCGGCCGACGCCCTGTCGGACGCGCTGCTCGGCGCCGGCGCGCTCTCGGTGTCGATCGAGGATGCGGACGCCGAGACGGTCGAAGAGCAGCCGCTGTACGGCGAACCGGGCGGCGAGCCGGACCGCGAGGCCTGGACGCACAACCGGATGTCGGTCCTGCTGCCGCCGGGAGTCGATCCGGCACAGTTGGTTGCCGGCGCCTGCGAGAGCCTGTCGATGCCGCCTGCGCGGCTCTGCGGCCAGCGCGAGATCGAGGACACCGACTGGGTCCGCCTGACCCAGGCGCAGTTTCCACCCACGCGCATCGGCGGGCGACTCTGGATCGTGCCGAGCTGGCACGAACCGCCCGACCCGGCGGGGATCAACGTGCGCCTGGATCCAGGCGTGGCGTTCGGCACGGGCACCCATCCGACCACCCGGCTGTGCCTGGCGTGGCTGCTGCAGAACACGCCGCGCGGTGCACGCGTGCTCGACTACGGCTGCGGCTCGGGCGTGCTTGCCATCGCGGCCGCCAGGCTCGGCGCACGGCAAGTGATCGGCACCGACATCGACGAGCAGGCGCTCGAAGCAGCCCGCGCCAACAGCGAACGCAATGCCGTCGACGCTCTGTACACTGCACCGGGCCGGCTGCCGGCCGGACAGTTCGACGTGGTGCTCGCCAACATCCTAGCCAATCCGCTGCGGCTGCTCGCGCCGATGCTCATCGCACGGGTGGCGCCGGGCGGCTCGCTGGTGCTTTCCGGCGTGCTGCAGCGACAGGCCGGCGAGCTGATCGACGCCTACGCGCGGGTCGACACAACGCTGCCGCTTGCCATCTGGGCAACCGACGAAGGATGGGCCTGCCTCGCCGGACGCCGAGACGGCCCGCTCGCCGGCTGACACTGACAGATGGCGCTCGCCACCCGCTGCCCGAACTGCCATGCACTGTTTCGCGTGGCGGCGGACCAGCTGAAGCTTCGCGGCGGCCTAGTGCGCTGCGGTGCGTGCGGGAATGTGTTCGACGCCACCGGCACGCTGAGCTACATCGACGACGCGACGTTGTCGGCGCCGGCACGCTCGGCAGCGCCGGCCGTTGGTGCGGTGATCGCCGCCATCAGGAGGGCCGAGACGACCGCCAACGAGTCGCTGTCGGCGCACGGCGTGGCGCTGCCTCCGGCGGCGCCAACAGCGGTGCAGACGGACACCGACGTGCCGTCGCCGGCCGAGCATTCACTCGCGGAGGCGCCGGCGGAGGACGCGGCGGCCGTCCCCGCTGACGCCTCGGCGAGACAACTGCTGCCTGCCGCCGGCGAGCCAGGGGTCCCTGAGGAGAGCGGCGACGGCGCCGCTGCGAGCCAGGTCGAGGAGGGGCGCGCCGGCGCCGAAGAGCCCGCCGAATCCGCCTTCGCGGACCAGGCGCCACCCGTCGCCGAGCCGGCCACGCCGGAGTTCCTGCGCCAGGCCGACGCGGAGACGAAGCGCCGGCGATCGGTGCTGTTCGGCATCGGCGCGCTCCTGCTGGCGATCGTCTTCCTTGCCCAGCTCGCAGCCGCTTTCCGCGCCGAGATCCTGGTGAAGCTGCCGCAGGCGCGACCGGCGCTCGCCGGCCTGTGCAAGGTATTCCGCTGCACCGTCGGCTGGCCGGCGCGCGGCGAGTTGCTGGCCGTGGTCGGCAGCGAACTGCAGGCGCTGCCGGATACCGGCGCCTTCGAGCTGACCGCGGTCGTGCGCAACCGCGGCAACACTACGCTGGCCCTTCCGGCGATCGAACTGACGCTGTCGGACACGCTCAACCGGACGGTCGCCCGCAAGGTCTTCGTGCCTTCCGACTACCTGGCCGGCGAGGTCGATCCGCAGGCGCGCCTGCTGGCCGGACTCGAGGCGGGTGCGGACCTGACGGTCCGGATCGCCTTCGAGGCGCGCGGCGTGAACGCGGCGGGCTTCGTCGTCTATCCCTTCTATCTCTGATGCATTCGCCGCCCCGCGCCATGGCCAGTCCTCGGCGCAGGAAGGCGATCGCTCGACCCCTTGCTGCATTCCGATGAGCACGCTGATCTGCGGTTCGATTGCCTTCGACTCGATCATGGTCTTCCGGGGCCGGTTCAAGGATCACATCCTGCCGGAACAGGTCCACATCCTGAACGTCGCCTTCCTGGTTCCGCAGCTGCGGCGCGAGTACGGCGGTACGGCCGGCAATATCGCCTACAGCCTGAAGCTGCTCGGCGGCGACCCTCTGCCGATGGCCACGGTCGGCAGCGACGCGGCGGCGTACCTGCAGCGCTTCGAGAGCCTCGACATCAACCGCACCCATCTGCGCGAGGTCGCCGACAGCTACACGGCGCAGGCCTTCATCACTACCGACCTCGACGACAACCAGATCACCGCCTTTCACCCCGGCGCGATGTCACTGTCGCATCTGAACGAGGTGCCAGGCGACGGTTCGGTGCGCCTCGGCATCGTCGCCCCCGACGGACGCGAGGGAATGATCGCCCATGCGACCCAGTTCGCGGAGCACGGCATTCCCTTCATCTTCGACCCCGGCCAGGGCCTGCCGATGTTCGACTCGGCGGAACTGGACACCTTCCTCGACCTGGCCACCTATGCCGTCCTCAACGACTACGAGGCGCAGCTGGTGGTCGACAAGACCGGCAGGGCGATCGAGACGCTGGCGCAGAAGGTCGGCGCGCTGATCGTCACGCGCGGCGGCCAGGGCTCGGACATCTTCGTCGGCGGACGCATGCTGCACATCCCGGCGGCGAGAACGCGCCGCGTCGTCGATCCGACCGGCTGCGGC